>CAZTJA010000081.1:0-14333 GCA_964613745.1 uncultured Syntrophaceae bacterium | reverse complement strand
GTCCTTTTGAAATCCCAGCCGCGACATAATGACATTCAGTTGATTTAGTCGGATTTGGGCCTGTCCCATAGCCCCCCTCGCCCGGACCCAGTGCCAGGTATGTTCTCTTGTGTTTGCGTAAATACGAAACCGAAAACCTTTAAAACTAATTGGGGCGCTTTAAACTTTGCAGCGGGGAACCAATGTAATTATTCGTCCCAATCCCCCCAATAAAAACGATTGCCGGACTCGAAATCCGTCCACCTTCCCTCACCACACCAATATGCGGCAGATACAGGTGGAAACATGGGATAACACGGGAGACTATCCGGATTCTGAAGCCCCGCTTCAACGTTGGGAGGATATCTCCGGCATGATCCGTTCATTTCGAGGCTCCATGAATTGTTGTATCCATCCGTACTGCGGAAGTGAACAAACAGAGGACTATCCGTATCCCACGGCTCAAAATAATCGCAGTTTTGACATATCATGTCCACAGATTTCATATGATTCGGTTTTCCGTTTTATTGCCGACAGGTTTTATGAAGTTCAAGTACATCCGTTCCGCCTGTCTTTTTAGACCGTCGTAGTGTTCTCCATAATAGTCGAGCATTGAGTCAAGATCCTGAGATTGTGAAAACCAATCTTTGATTATCTCGGAGGTAATTTCAACATGAAACTGGAGTCCAACTGCATTTCCCAAACGAAATGCCTGGTTGGGGCAAAGATCTGAAGCAGCTAAACGATCAGCTCCATTCGGAATGTCAAACATATCTTCATGCCACTGGAGGACGGGTAAATTCTTCGGTAGGTCACGGAACAATGGGTCACCCAACCCTGATTGCGTGAGAGCAACGGTGCTCCATCCGACTTCCTTGTTGGGGGATTTGCCCACCTTTGCACCTGCGGCTTTGGCGATCATCTGAGCCCCGAGACACACGCCTATTGTGGGAATATTTTCGTTGAGAGCGGACTTCAGAAAAGTAGTTTCTGCACTTAAAAACGGGAATTTATCTTCTTCATATACGTTCATAGGACCGCCCATCGAGACTATCACATCGACTGAATTTGCAGGAGGCAACCCATCACCAGCCCAAAGTCTGACGGGCATCAGTGTAAATCCCTGTTTCAGAAGAAAATCTCCCAATGTTCCGGGACCTTCGGATTCTACATGGGTTATTACTGCGGCGATCATTTAAATCCTCGGAGGTGGTTGGACCAATAATGGTTCGTTATTGGCAATCTACGATCTTTACCGAAAGCTTTTGGAGTAATCTTGACCCCTGGAGGGGCCTGACGCCTCTTGTACTCGTTGCGCTCAACCATACGTACAACTTCACGCACCACGGCCGGATCAAACCCCGTAATGTCTTCCGGTGCCATATCTTCTTCTATGTAAGCCTTCAGAATTGGATCAAGGATTGAGTACGGCGGAAGCGAATCCTCATCCTTCTGATCGGGACGCAGTTCCGCGCTTGGAGGCCGTTCGAGCACGGATATCGGGATAACTTCTTTTTCGGCCTTTTTGTTAACGAAGAAAGACAGCTCGTACACGAGAGTTTTGGGAACATCCTTCAGTACGGCAAATCCACCGGCCATATCTCCATACAGGGTGCAATATCCGACTGCGGTTTCGCTCTTGTTCCCCGTTGTAAGGACAAGCCAGCCGAATCGATTGGATAGAGCCATGAGGTAATTTCCGCGAATTCTCGCCTGAAGGTTTTCAGCCTCTATTCCTAATGGTCCCGGCCCGAAGGGATCCTTAAGCATTTCGATATAAGAATCGTACACGGGCTTAACGGGAATCGTGTAGAGCTGCAAATTGAGATTGGCTGCAAAACCTCGAGCATCATCGAAGGTTTCATCGGAAGTATATTGGGACGGCATCGTGACACCGATTACTTTATCCGATCCGAGAGCATCGACGGCTATTGCAGCCGTTAAAGCTGAATCGATGCCTCCGCTTAATCCAATGACCACTTTGGTGAAACCATTCTTTTTCACGTAATCCGCTGTACCGAGTACGAGCGCTCGATAGATTTCCTCTGTTCTGTCGTAGGGTGCTTCAATTCTTGGGACAACCGGGGTCGCGCTTATGCGTTTGATTGTAAGTTTCACTGGACTTTCAGGAGATACATTCCATGTCCGGCTACGGGTTTGAGTAGACTCCGGAAGATCATAAATCAGGAGATCTTCCTGAAATTGCTTTGCTGCCGCTCGGATGTGGCCGCCATGGTCTACAACCATGCTTCTCCCGTCAAAAACTAGCTCATCCTGGCCTCCCACGAGATTGTTCCAGAACACGAGACAATTTGTGACCGTCGCGAAATCGTTTAGAATTTTGAGGCGCACTTCCGTTTTGCCGGAATAGTACGGCGAAGCGGAAATGTTCAAAGTGACGTCTGCTTGGTTTTTTTCGGCGCATTCATAGGGCAGCGAGTTCTTGATCCAAATATCTTCACAGATGGTGAGAGAGAATCGTGTGTTTTCTATTTCAAAAAGGAAGCATTCTTTGCCGGGGGTAAAGTAACGTTTTTCGTCAAAAACGCCGTAATTGGGAAGTTCCGTTTTGTAATAAATACCCTTTATCTGCTCTTCATACAGCAGAGCGGCGGCATTAAAAACGCGACCATCTTCTTGATGTGCGAAGCCGATTATAACTGCTATATCGGTCGAAAAAGACACAATTCTATTCAGCGCTTCTCTATTATCTTTAAGAAAACTTTTATTGAGCAATAAATCTTCAGGAGGATAGCCGCACAAGCAAAGTTCCGGAAAAGTCACCAAGTCAACGCCAAGGTCTCGGGCCTGATTTATGAATTTACCAATTTTTTCGATGTTGCCTCTGAAATCACCGACGGTAGTATTTACCTGAGCCATTGCTATTCTGATTCCGGACATTTCGGTTCCTTCCACTCAATTAAAACAGAATCGGCCGTCCATATAGACACCGGACGGCCGAAATATATTAACTCAGATTCAATTAAGATGGTCCAAAATCACGGATTCGAGACTAGATGTCGAAATACAGGGCGAACTCATAGGGATGAGGACGCATACGGACTGGGTTCAGTTCCGCTTCAGTTTTGTATTCGATCCATTTCTCGATAACATCCGATGTGAAGACATCGCCTTTGAGCAGGAATTCATGGTCGGCTTCGAGAGCCTTCAACGCTTCTTCCAAACTTCCCGGTGTTGAAGGAACGTCCCTCAATTCTTCAGGGGAGAGTGCATAGATGTCTTTATCCAAAGGCTCACCCGGATCCATTTTGTTTTCAATGCCGTCCAGGACTGCCATAAGCAACGCACTGAATGCGAGATAACCATTGCAGGACGGGTCGGGAGTTCTGTATTCGATTCTCTTTGATTTGGGAGAAGCGCTGTACATCGGTATACGGCAGCATGCGGAACGGTTTCTCGAAGAGTAAGCGAGGTTTACTGGGGCTTCAAAACCCGGGACGAGACGCTTGTATGAGTTGGTGGTGGGATTGCAGATTGCGCAAAGAGCCGGAGCATGTTTCAAGATCCCGCCGACGGCCCAAAGTGCCATTTCCGAAAGACCGGCGTATTTGTCGCCTGCAAACAGAGGCTTGCCTTCTTTCCAGATACTGATGTGCGTATGCATACCGGATCCGTTATCTTCGAACAACGGCTTGGGCATGAAGGTAACTGTTTTGCAATGTCTCTTAGCGATGTTTTTGAGGACGTACTTAAACCACATAAGCTGATCGCCCATGACTACAAGGGGAGCGAACTTCATGTCGATTTCGCCCTGTCCGGCGGTGGCAACTTCATGGTGCTGAGCTTCAATGGTGATGCCTAAGCTTTCCAACACCAGGGTCATTTCGGTACGTAGATCCTGCTGGGAATCCGATGGAGATACAGGGAAGTAGCCTTCCTTATGGCGAGGTTTGTAACCGAGGTTTGGGTTTTCTTCTCGTCCGGTATTCCATACACCCTCAATGGAATCCACTTCGTAGAAGGCGTGGTTGGCTCCGCAACTGTATCGAACATCGTCAAATATAAAGAATTCCGCTTCAGGTCCGAAGAATGCCGTGTCACCGATCTTTGTGTATTTAAGGTAAGCTTCCGCCTTATGAGCGATATGTCTGGGGTCTCTCGTGTAGCGTTCCTTTGTAAGCGGATCAACAATGTTGCAGATGAGGGACATTGTCGGATGCTGCATAAAAGGATCCATTATCGCAGTTGCAGGGTCCGGAATTACCAGCATGTCCGAGGCATGGATCGGCTGCCAGCCGCGAATCGAAGAACCGTCAAATCCGAATCCTTCTTCAAAAGAGTCTTCTTCAAGTTCATGAAGGGGCACAC
This sequence comes from uncultured Syntrophaceae bacterium, assembly GCA_964613745.1. Taxonomy (GTDB): domain Bacteria; phylum Desulfobacterota; class Desulfomonilia; order Desulfomonilales; family Desulfomonilaceae; genus CAZTJA01. The sequence continues at coordinate 10,025 of CAZTJA010000081.1, read as the reverse complement.
TGAAGTGTTGCCACATGCCGGGAAAATCCATGAACTTGAGATCGACCATCACGGCTTTATTCTCTTTGGCAAACTCCAGTACCTGTTTGGGATCCATTCGTTTCTCCTTCTCAAATTGTACGCGAATACGCGCACCTGTATTGTCGGATCATTTAGATGACCCGTTATCTGACTTATAGGGCGTCTTCGTCCCGCTCTCCGGTCCTGATTCTCACAACCGTTTCGACCGGTGAGACAAATATTTTACCGTCGCCTATGCTCCCGGTTCTGGCCGCAGCGATAACTTTTTCGATTACCTGATCCACCAGATCCGTCCCAACCACCATCTCTATTTTTATCTTTGGCAAGAAATCCACGAGGTATTCCGCACCCCGGTAAATTTCCTTGTGACCTTTTTGACGACCGAATCCTTTGACTTCCATGACGGTCATTCCCTGAACTCCAATGGATCCAAGGGCTTCTTTGACTTCATCGAGTTTGAACGGCTTAATGATTACTTCTACTTTTTTCATCCTGCCCCCTTCGGACAATCGACTCGAAAGCTCCCAAGTCCTGTAAATGCGCCTGACCTGCGGTCCGGAAGTTTCTTAGAGAATAGAGATTGTGATTACATTCGGATTACACATTAGAAGTTGTAACCGACCTCGCCGTGAGCTGAGGTATCCACTCCGATTTCTTCATTTTCCTGGCTCACCCTCAATCCCATTACGGCCTTGATGATGAAAAGGATTACAACGGTGACGATTAATGAGTAGCCGATTACCGCTCCGACACCTATGAGCTGATACCACAGTTGAGCAGGATTCCCGTAAAAAAGACCGTCGGCTCCGGATTCGTTGATAAGTTTCGTTGCGAATAGGCCGGTCGCTAAAGTACCCCATATACCGCCTACTCCATGTATGCCTACCACGTCAAGGGAATCATCGTATCCAAGTCTGTCTTTTGCCAACACAGCTAAATAACAGATTATGCCTGCGACAAATCCGATTATCAGAGCGGATGATACATTCACGAACCCTGATGCGGGGGTGATGGAACCCAATCCGGCGATTGCTCCCGAAGCGAGACCCAGTGTGGTGGGCTTTCCCCGGAGTAGCCATTCGGCAAATACCCATGAGAGAGCCCCGATGGCCGCAGCCACATGAGTCACAAGAAATGCGTTGCCTGCTACGCCGTCTGCTGCCAATCTGCTTCCTGCATTGAATCCGAACCACCCGAACCAGAGGAGCCCAACGCCGAGCAAGGTCAGTGTGAGATTGTGCGGTATAAATGCTCTGGTTCCGTAGCCCTTCCTTTTTCCGACGACTACAGCACTCACCAGGGCGGCCACGCCGCAATTGAGATGTACAACCAGTCCCCCTGCGAAATCCAAACAACCCAATTTGGCAAGCCAGCCGTCTCCCCAGACCCAGTGACAGATGGGGGTGTATACAAAAGTCATCCAAAGGACGGTGAATACTACGAAAGAGCCGAACTTCATTCGCTCCGCGAAAGCGCCTGAAATGAGTGCGGGGGTAATTATGAAAAACATACCTTGGAATGTCAGGAAGACATTGTGCGGAATCGTGAGGCCTTCCTTCACGGCGGTGCCTACTCCATTGCACAAGAAATAATCAAGATTTCCGATCAATCCACCAATGTCCGGTCCAAAACTCAAGGAGTAACCGTAAATTACCCATATCACGGAGGCCAATCCCATGAGAAAGAAGCTGTGCATCATCGTTGAAAGCACGTTCTTGGAATGCGTCAAACCGCCGTAAAAGATCGCCAATCCCGGAGTCATTACGAGAACCAATGCAGAGCATAACATCACGAATGCAGTATCGGCTCCATTCATACCCATATTCCCTTCACGCCTATTCGATAGGTCCGAACTCAATTGAACAAGTTACGTTTTTGCAAGGAGCAAGCGCTGTGCCGGCCCAGGCGGCACAATATACAAGAGGAGCTACGTGACTGTATTCACGTATCATTTCGGTGACCAATAGTTTTTCGGCCTGAATGTGGGTAGAGTTTTTCCGACGTATAGGTAAGATCTAAAAGGTGGAACTTACATTTTGGTAACTACAATTTGATTGAAGGGTATCCGGGAGAGGGACTTTCTCTCCCGGGTTGGTAAACGGCTAAATCGCGTCTTCGTCTCTTTCACCGGTCCTGATTCTGACGACTGTATCCACAGGGGACACGAAGATTTTGCCGTCTCCAATAGTGCCGGTTCGTGCAGCGGAGATGACTTTCTCCAAGACCTGGTCGACCATCTGTGATGCGATTACCATTTCAATTTTAATCTTCGGAAGAAAATCGACCAAATACTCAGCGCCTCTATAGATTTCTTTATGGCCCTTTTGACGACCGAAACCCTTTACTTCTGATACCGTCATTCCTTGAATACCGATGGAATGCAATGCTTCTTTAACTTCATCCAGTTTGAACGGTTTGATTATCACATCGACTTTTTTCATTGGAACATCCCCTTTTGCTTTAAAGACTTCATTTCGATTGAGCTATTACAGATTGTATGCGGTCTCACCGTGTGCTGCGGTGTCAACTCCCACAACCTCGTCTTCTTCGGATACTCTGAGACCGATAACCGCCTTGATTAAGTAGAGGATGACCAGGGTTACAATCAGGCTGTATGCTAGGGTCGCCAATGTAGCCACAATCTGAGTCCATAACTGGGCGGCATTCCCAAAAAATAGCCCGTCTGCAGCGTTGGGGTTGATTGCTTTGGATGCGAACAGGCCTGTGGCTATTGCTCCCCATGCTCCACCTACGCCGTGCACTCCGACGACATCCAGAGAATCATCATATCCAAGGGGGCGCTTGGCCAGCACTGCCAGATAGCACAGGACTCCGGCTACGGCTCCGATTATTACGGAAGAAACGGGTCCGACGAATCCACTCGCAGGGGTGATTGCAACCAGACCTGCAACAGCTCCGGATGCGACTCCTAACGTGGTGGGTTTGCCTTTGATGACCCATTCGGCAAAAACCCAGGACAGTGCGGCTGCAGCAGTCGCCATGTGCGTGACAACAAAGGCCATAGCAGCGGTTCCATCAGCTTTCAAAGCGCTTCCTGCATTGAAACCGAACCACCCGAACCATAACAATCCGGCACCCAGGAGAGTTAAGGTGAGATTGTGAGGAATCATGGGAGTGACTTTGTAGCCTTTGCGTTTGCCGATTACGATGGCACATGCCAGGGCTGCAATACCGGCATTCACGTGAACAACGGTTCCACCTGCGAAGTCGAGAGCACCCATTTTGAGAAGCCAACCGTCCGGACCCCATACCCAATGGGCAACCGGGCAATAGACCAGGGTAATCCATAGAATCATGAAAATCACAAAAGCGCTGAATTTCATTCGTTCTGCAAATGCGCCGGTTATGAGTGCCGGTGTTATAACTGCGAACATGCACTGGAATATCATGAAAGTGCTTGCTGAAATCGTCTGATCCGGCCAGACATCCGCTCCTATACCTGCCAAGCCGAAGTACTGCAGACCTCCGATGAAACCGCCCCACACATCGGCGCCGAATGCGAGACTAAATCCGTAAAAGAGCCAAATGATGGATGCAAGACCCATGATGAAGTAACTGTGCATCATCGTAGATAAAACGTTTTTTGCTCTGGTCATACCGCCGTAAAACATTGCCAGACCCGGGGTCATTAACAGAACCAAGGCAGCGGACATCAAAACCCATGCATTGTCTGCAGCATTCATGTGGAAACACCTCCAGTTATCTTACACGTGAATTCGGTCATCAATTTCAACATCATGACTGAACTTGGAGGTGTGTTGAGCAATGGTAATGCCAAGCAGAAATGAAGGTGCTAATTAGTTGGAATAATTAGGTAGTGATCGGAGGGGTGTATCGGCCGGCAACGGCTATTCCTACCGTGACGTAGGAACAGCCGCACTATGTTACATATTGGTGCGAAAGCGTCTTGTATCGATCCCGTGCTTTCTCACACGCAGGCCTATAATTCTTTCCGAAATTCCCAGGGCACGAGCTGCCTTAGCCTTATTACCCCGTGCAGCTTTCAACGCGTCTACAATGAGATCGCGTTCTATATTCTCGAGCGCTCCATCCAGAGTTCCCGCATGTGCGGTTCCGCTCGCTTCTGCAGTTTGGAGGGTCGGGGGAAGATGATGTCCGTGAATCACACCATTGGAGCTGAGCAACACTGACCTTTCCATACAGTTTTCGAGTTCTCTAACATTGCCCGGCCAATGGTAACTCATGAGCATATCAATGGCAGGGGTAGCGATTCTTCGGATCTGCTTATGATTGGCCTTGCTGTATTTTTCCACGAAATAATCCGCCAGGAGAGGCACATCGGTTTTTCTTTCCCGGAGAGGTGGTACGTGAATCGGGAATACATCAAGCCGGTAATAGAGATCCTGTCGAAACTCTCCCTGTGCAATGAGTTCCTCGAGATTGCGGTTTGTAGCGGTGATCACTCTTACATCAACTTTGATTGTGGTAGTGCCGCCGACTCTGTCGAATTCTCGTTCCTGCAAAACCCTGAGAAGCTTGATCTGTGTAGTTGGAGAGAGATCTCCGATTTCGTCAAGGAAGATGGTGCCGCCATGAGCAAGTTCAAAACGCCCTTTTCTTGAGGAAATTGCGCCGGTGAACGCGCCTTTTTCATGGCCGAACAATTCGCTTTCGACTACGCTTTCCGGAAGCGCTCCGCAATTAACTTTGATGAAGGGCTTTGCGGCTCGAAAGCTGTTGTAATGGATTGCGTGTGCAACCAGTTCTTTGCCCGTGCCGCTTTCTCCTCTGATCAATACGGTGGTGTCACTCTTGGAAACCTGAGCGATCAGATCGTAAACCGTCTGCATTCCTTTGGAATTTCCAACAATATTTGAAGGACGGAAACGCTCCTGTAGCTGGGTTTGGAGACGCTCGTTTTCTTCCAGCAGCTTCGTACGTTCCTCATTTGCGGCCTGCCTGAGTCTCACGGCTTGTGCAATCATTGAAGCTATGATTGAGAGCAGCCTCACATCTTCTTCGAAGGATTCTCCTTCCGCAAAGAGACGATCAACGCTCAATGTTCCGACAACTTCATTTTCGATTTTTATGGGAACGCAAATAAACGATATGTCTTTTTTGTGCAGCCCTTTTCTGGCTCCGGTTCTGTCCAAGAACAACGGTTCATCGGAGATATGCGGTACTACGGCAGGTCTTCCGGTTTTTACAACTTTGCCGATGACTCCTTCGCCGAGTTTGTATCTTCCCCTCTCCTTTTGAGTTTCAGAGAGACCGTGTGCTGCCTCTATGCTGATTTCACCGGTTTGACGATTGAGCAGAGTGAGAGTTCCGCGCAGCATACCCATGTTCTTTGCTATGGTTTCAAGCACGGGGCCCAACACGTCGCGCAGATCCATGCTACGGTCAAGAGACTGGCTTATTTCAAATAAGAGGAGAAGTTCCTGAACTTCTCGTTTTACCTTTGGTTGAGAAAATGGCGACACATAAACTCCGTGTTTTAATCAGAATATGTTTTTATCGGAATCAATCCGAAAAATTGCTTTTTAGGCCTGTTCGAAAGAATTGCGGTCAGGGCTAACAAGTAGATGATTTTTTTCTGGAGAATTTGCCTTCAGAGTAGTGATGGAGTACCTAAAACATACATATAGCACAATGAAGAAATATATTCATCAGTTTCTTACATTTTTGTAGGTCTATACTAACGGATGTGCACGGTTTTTCAGTTGCAGTAACAAGTAGTGAGCCACAAGCGCGGCTACTTGCAAAACATTGTTGATTGTTGACGATCTGCTTGAATGCTCACAATTGACTTGAAGGCATGGCTTGACGGTATATTCTCAACGATATAGATTGATGGAATGTTTCTGAGACGCCTGACAGCAACACTCTTCTGCGGATTAGCCGGAAAGCTCGGTCTTGTGCTCTTCGGGACAATGGTGATAGCGCTTCTTAATCCGATTTCACTTTTGGCTATGAATATCACATCCGAAGCGTACAAGGATGTTCTCTACGGTCAGGGAAAGCAGCTTTATGATTCAGGGGAATATGCGAAGGCTGAGTCAACATGGGAGGGCTTGCTAAAAGATCCCGTGTTTGGTCCACCCATTCACATCCTGCTTGCCCGGGCGGCACTTAAGATCGGCAAACCCGATACGGCCGAGACATTCGTTCGAGACCTTCAGAAGCTTCACCCAAACATGAATTACAAAAGCATGGCGAATGAAATTCTGGTGGAGGCCCTTTGCAAACAGCGCAAACCTGAAGCGGACCCGATGCTCACGCAATTGTCGGCTAAATTACCTGACGCTCGCAAACCCGGCATCTTGCTGGCCATGGCCGAATTAGACAAGCACAATGCAAAGTATGCAGAGGCAGCTCAGCACTATCGCACTCTATTTCTGCAGTATCCCGCTTCGGTAGAAGGTCTCAAAGCCACTGAGGAACTCGCATCCCTTGTGTATAACAAGAAAGTTTCCGACGCTAAGATTACCGACGCCGAACACTTGTCTCGGGCTGCACGTTTGTATGCCAAGGGGAGGTTTGATCTCTCAGGCGAAGTGTATGCTGCAATGCTGAAGCGAAAACCCGATGATAAGAGCCTGAAGCTGAAACTAGCACGAAGTCTTTACAAGGAGCGACAAAACCAAAAGGCCGTAAACTTACTCCGGGAGTTGATGAAAACGGAGCTTTCAGGGAGCGAACGAGGGGAAGCTCTTTATTTGCTTACGGTGCTGTATTGGCGTATGGATCGTCACAAGGATTTCGAGGCGACCGTCGCAAAGCTCATAGAAATGCCTGCGCCTCATCTGAAGAGAAAGGGATTGCAGGCTCTTGCTGCGTACCATTACGAGCAGCGCAATTTTCCTGAAGCTGAGAATACCTACAAGAAATATCTTGCGGTGAGCGAAGAAAATACCAGGCCGGACATAAAATGGCGACTTGGATGGATCAAGTACCACCAGAAACAATTCGCGGCTGCAGCCGAACTCTTTAGAGAAACCGCAAGCAAAAACGGTCGAATAAAAAATGCTGCACGGTACTGGCAGGCACGTTCATTGGTCCTTGCAGATAAACCAAAAGAAGCTGAGCCTCTTCTGATCGATATTGTTCTTGAATCACCTTTGGATTACTACGCCGAAGAATCTCGTAGATTGTTGCGCAGCATAGGTACTCCGGAACCCACGCCCAAGAACGGCCGCAGTTTGCCCGATCTCCAATTGAGCCAGGAACATAAGTCAAACCCTGTAATTGCGGCATCTGAAAGGCTCATGAAAAACGGATTGCACGAATTTGCGTTCGTGAATCTGGAGAGTCTGCCGAAATCAACAAGGCTCGTGCCATGTGTAACCTTTTTTTGTGCAAAAGCCGCGTATGGTGCAGGAAGGCACAACGAAGCAGTTGAATATCTCACGACGGTTTTCGGCAATGCCGTAGAAAATCCACCGCCGGATGCTCCTGCGGAATTCATAGAAATTGTATTTCCACGCGTACTTATCAAAGAGGTCACTCAACATTCGGAGAAACACTCTTTGGATCCCAATCTCGTGTGGGCGGTGATGAGACAGGAGAGTCGATATGATGCTTCGGCAATATCACCGGCGGGAGCGTTGGGACTAATGCAGGTAACTCCCGAGGCTGTAGGCGAATCACGGAAAAAAGGCAGGATTTCACCGCGGGTTATAGAGGATTTGCTTGAGCCGAAGCAGAATATTACCCACGGGATAAGGATTCTGGCGAAAAATCTTTCGGGTTTCAACGGCCGTATTGTCCCTGCGATAGCTGCCTATAATGCGGATATCCGTAAAGTGCGTGACTGGGTAAAAAAGAATGAAAAGATGAGTCAGGACGAATTCATAGAAAATATTCCGTATCTTGAAACGCGCATTTACGTGAAAAAAGTGCTTGCCGGATTTAGAGCTTACGGCAAACTGCACCGTCAGAAGGATATTGTTGGATTTTGGTGATTTGGAGTAGTCATGGATAAAAATGATTCGTGCGAGCAGGTATTTGATGCCAGCCCGTATCTAAAATTGCAAATTGACAAAGATGGTCGATGGTTCCAGAACGGCAAAGAAATAATAAACAAACAGGTATACCTGCAGTTCAATCAGATGTTGGAGAACAATGGGTGCGGGGGATATTTGGTGAGAATGGGACGGGAAATCTGTTCCGTTGAAGTGCAGGATGCTCCATTCGTAATAGTCCGAACATTCACCGGCGAAGACGGACATTTGTGCCTCATGCTGAATGATGACACCATTGAACACTTTTCGGCAGACCGTTTCTGGATGACGGATGAAAATATTCCTTATACGTTCGTTAAAACCGGCTCCTTTCATGCTCGGTTCTCAAGGCCCGCTTATTATCAATTAGCGGAGAATATTGTCAGTGATGATGAAGTTAATTTCTTTATTGAAATGAACGGGTCGAAGTTCCCCATTTTGCGTTCCCGCCCTACTGTGGGCAACTCCGTGTAGAATCACTCCGATCAGGATTAATAAGTTGATGGAATTCAATAAAAACTATACTCCAGGGCCTGACCAGGATTCGCTTCAATCAGAAGAAATAAACCGGGAGATGTTTAGGCAAATCGCAGGGTATTATGATTTTACGAACAGAATTTTGTCTCTTGGTTTCGATGGTTACTGGCGTCGATGTGCAATTCGCGAACTATCACCCAAAAATGAAGGAATATATTTGGACGTGGGCTGCGGAACAGGCGATGTTGCCATAAAGATTGCTGAATCCGCTCCACATTCCAAGATAATTGGAATGGATACGTCTTCGGACATGCTGGGAATCGCAGCGAGAAAAATGTCGCGTAGGGGTCTGGCCAATTCCATTCAGCTGAAGATTGGAAACATAACACACATACAGGCGGCGCAGGACAGCTTTGACGGCGTAATTACATCATTTTGCATTCGCAACGTTGTGGATAGAACGAAAGCTCTTTCGGAAATGTATCGCGTAATGAAACCCGGCGGTAAGTTGGTTATTCTTGAGCTTACCGACCCCTCGGGATTGATGCGTATTCCTTTCAGGATATACTCAGCCGTCATGATGCCTCTGTTGACCAAGATCATGTCATCCGTTTCTGCATACCGCTACCTGACCGACTCTATGGCAGCATTTCCATCTTCTGAGGACTTCAGCAGCCTGATAGCTTCACAAGGCTTCAGATCCGTTTCCTTCAAGAAACTTACGGGCGGGATCTCCACGCTATTTGCCGCAACAAAATAACCGCAGGATTCACTTTTCCACTAGCTGCAACTCACCTCGGGAACAATTGGTTGGTGAATTGTCATAATCTGAAAATGCAGGCGCTTGCCCTTTGAGGGCAGGTGAATACATTACGAAGAAAAATAGGAGTTTTTAGATCGATGGTTCCTTCTATTTTTTCCGGGGATTGGTGCAATTCTCTGTATGCTCAGGAATATTCCCATGATCACATCTTGGATGATCTTGAGGAAAAGAATTGGATTGTCCTTAGGGAACAGTGGGCCTCGGCCTTGCTGAAAGGTGATTTTAAAACGGCCCATAAGTTGTGGGGCAAGTGGCAGGGGTTTTCGGGAAATGATCCCTGGGACGACGAAGGATGGCGCAAATTCTGGGAAATTCAGCGCTATGGTGAAAAATTTTGGGATGATTTCGACGCCACTCACTTTGAAGATAAAATGCTCCTTGAGATCGTATTAAGCTATTGGCCCGGTTCAGATTTATAGTCGCATCCGAGCTCATACCGGACCAATATGTATGTTGCGGTTCGCTTAATCATCATTTTTCGACGATTGCTTTTAGTTGAGACACAATTTGCTGCAAAGCCTCAATTTCCTCCGGAGTAGGTATTTTGTCTCCAGTGCTGATTAGGTTCTTTAGCTTTTGCATATCGGCTTCAATCTCCGAAGCCCTTGTAATCAGGTTCTCTTTATCAGCGACCCGGCGTTCGACCGCAGACAAGTCTTTCGGGAGACTGAGGACCTCCTGCCGTTGGGGAACGTACGCCTTTAACCCGGTTTTTTCTT
>CAZTJA010000080.1:0-14395 GCA_964613745.1 uncultured Syntrophaceae bacterium | reverse complement strand
GAGGAGCCACCGTAACCACCGATTCGGAAAAGACCATTTCCACACTTCTTGATGTGTCCGAAGGATGCACCGAAACTCTTGAATTGACGCTGGATCAAGGATTCTTGGTGGAAGTTCCGACCCGGAAAGCCTCGCCCGATCTGGGGGAAGCGGCAGTAAACGGCACGGAAGACGATATAACCGCGATTCTGGAAAACGGCGGAGATGTGAATTGCGTAAACGGCCACGGATTAACGCCTTTGATGAGAGCAAGTTTCAAAGGTAATTTGGACGCAGTGCGTACATTACTCCAGCATGGCGCACGTATCGATGCGGCCGATCCAAAGGGAAAAACCGCCCTGATGAAGGCTTGTTCCAGTTGCAAAATTGATGTGGTCGACTGGTTGCTCAAGAGTGGGGCTGATGCCAACGCTCGGAACAAGTTAGGATTAACTCCGCTGATGAAAGCCGCTTATAAAGGGGATGAGGAGATCACGGAGCTTCTTATCAAATACGGAGCCGACGTAAATGCAGTGGACAACGCCGGACTCACTGCATTGACATGGGCCGGGTCAAAAGGGCACGCGGGAGTCGTCGAATTACTCATTGCTGCCGGAGCAAAAGAAGCCAATCCGAATGGGAAAAACCGTGCAAACGGAAAAACAACTCTGGATTTGGAAACAACCAATAAATCGGAAACTGATGAAGAAATTTCTTACGGCATAGATCAGCTCATCGAAACTTGTCTCATTGGATCACCGGAACAAGTCCGATTTCTTATAGAATCAGGAATACCCATAAACGGTCAAGACCGAGCCGGACGAACTCCCCTGATGTGGGCTTGTTACAAGAATCGGATGGATATGGTTCGAATCCTCCTTGACTATGGAGCCGACCCAAATTTGAGAGACAATGCCGGACGCTCTGCCATTATGTGGAGTTCACTGTATGCGGAAAAAAAAGTAATTGAGATGTTAATTGATGAGGAAATTGACATCAATGCGGCTGATAAACACGGACGAACTCCCCTGATGTGGGCTTGTTTGAGCGGTAACATCGAGGTAGTTAGGCCCATTTTGATGGGGGGCCCGGATCTAAATCAGGTTGATAACGAGGGAAGAACCGCACTTCACTGGGCTGTTGAAAAAGGGCGTTTATCAGTGGTCGAAATGCTCGTTTCCTGGGGCGCCGACATGGATGTTCGCGCGAACTCGGGAAAATCGGTTTTAACGGTTGCACGTGAAAAAAATTTCAGTGAAATCGAGTCACTCATTTTGGAATTCCGGAATAGTGAATAATCTAATTAAGATGGGCGTCAACTGAGGCTTGTATGAAAACAATCGCATTTGCACTGGCACTTTTTTGGTCAATCGCGGGTTCAGCATTCGGTGGGATTGGCTCGCTAATAACAACCGTGCCGCATGTCATCCAAAAGGGTCCTACGATCGAGTTAGCCCCGCGTGCTTGGACATATTTCAATAATACGGAAGATAAAATTTCGCCTCAAGTAAGTCCAAATTTCAGGTCTTATGGACGGCCGATTTGGGTGGATCAAGGACGTGCTCGTATGCTGGACCGAACTATACGGATGGAGAACCGGGGCATCCAACGAAGTATGCAGGACATTAACAGTTCGATCATGCGCATGAACTCGGATATAAATCGCCTACGAACATTGCAAAGACGATATTAGCTTAGTCGATTGCCTTGGAGGACACTTTGTTGAAAATTCCTTAATCCATTTTAGTAGTCTAATTTTTCCGATGCCCAATATTTTGGCCCAATTCGATCCTCAGTTTGTCGGCCACAACATCGTTTCCGAAAATTCTGTTCTTCTGAATTCGATTTCTGATATTCTCCAGATCCAATTCAAATGAATTCAATCGTGAAGAGAAATCCTGCCTTCCTCGGCATTTTCGTCCAAAACCAAGAACATCCACAAAGTGGGCATTGATGAACTGCTCGTATGCGAACTCGATGGGAAAGCACATTATGGGCTTGCCGAAATAGAGTGCTTCGCTGATAAGTGAATGCCCTCCGGTTGAAATCACGAACTTGCAACTCGCTAAATCCTCTAAGAAGTCGTGAGTAGATCGTCCTTTGAAAAACATGTTTCCATCATTCTGACGAGCTCCCAGCCCATAGACATGATATCGATATTTCGTTTTCTTCATTTGAGGAACCAAGTTCGTGAAGGTCTCTGCACTAAGATAAACAACCACATGATCGTTAATCACCGATTTATATTCTTTAACCGCGTGCCGAAGTACTGGAGGTAAACAAACTGTGGTATCCGGGTCGAGGGCCTCCAAATTGAAAAACGAGATCACATAAAATTTGTGAGCTGAGCTATATAAATATTTAATGGACAAAGTCGTGAGCATTCGACTCAAGCGTTCATCCCGAGGTGGTTCATACGAAAAATGAGTTAAAATGTGCTGGTGATCTAGGCTGATGCAGAGTCGATCTGCTTTGCGTGCTGCCAACGGGGTAAAAAATTCATAGTCGGAAATAATTAACTGCGGATCAAACTCGCGAATGATTGCTTCAACTCGTTGAATCGTACGATTTCGGCGAAGGAATACTTTTGCGGCATTCACTCCAGTTGCGTAGAGATCGATGCGGCTTTCCCGATATAAGGTTGAAGCCATCGGAAGGTCTTCGACATTGTAGCCGGCCTTCTTGAGCGTATGTACCGCTCCACCTCCAAGGAACAGGAATTCATGTTCAGGTAAACTCTGAGCTATTGCATGGGAACGACTTACGTGACCATACGCATCTCCCATGACTCCGTACAAAATTCTTGCCATTTTTCGCCCGTAACATTTTTGATGCTCTCACTTTAGCAATTCGAAATTGTGAATAGCAATGGAAAAGAAAATGGAAGAAAGGTCATTCCCGGTAAACCAACTAAGAATTGGCGCAGTAAAAAAGAAACCCCGGCTTCATCCACCGGGGTATCCAAACCTCCCGTTCGACCCTCTCTTTTATACTACCGCTTTCCTTAGTTCCTTTTTCTTGGCATCAAATTCTTCAGCTAGTTGTTTTAATTGTTCTTTCTTCAGCTCGGATGACGCTGATTTGAATATTTTTGACTCTTCTTCTTCGATGTGATGCTCTATCATTTCCTTGAGGACTTTGACCTTGGGGTTCCATCGTTCGTCCTGTACGGATGTTTCTTCCATTTCCCGTAAATATAATTCGGACGCGTGATGCTCCTCATACCCTTCTAAGGCGTCTTCCCGTCCCTTGCCGTCCATCAGAGCAGGATAAAAGATGCTTTCTTCGGCTTTCATATGGGGTAAAAGTTCCTTGCGCAGTTCCTTAAATTCTTTTTCAGCAGATTTGCCTTTGCTGCTCATTAATTTCTTAAAAATTTCCTTTAGCTCATCATGATCTTTCTTAATTTCCTGCAAAATGTCCATTTTGAATCCTTTACTATTTCGGCTGAATCTCGGCCATTATTGATTGTTTTTTCTGTAAATATTGTTGACCGATCTGCTTGGCTTCATCACCTTTAATAGCTTGGCGTGCCTTCTCGAAAACTTTACCCTCTTCTTCCTTGATGTGGTGGTCTATCATATCTTTGAGAACCACAAGCTTAGCCGCCCACTTCTCGTCACTGATCGGGGTACTCTCCAACTGTTTCATCATGTTCTCGGCTGCGTGGTGCTCTTCCGTAGCCACCAAGGTAGTCTTACGGTTGCTCTGCATTAATTTCGGATAGAAAACCGCCTCTTCCGCTTTAGCATGAGGAAGAACCATTTGCTTCAATTGAACAAAATCTTTCTCCAGTGCCCCTGGATCATTTGTTTTCGCCATCTTTTCAAGGAGTTGCTTAACTTCTCGGTGTTCCTTTTTGAGTATGGCGTAAATGTCTTTACCTTCCTCTGACTCAGATCGACCGGTTCTTTGTTGTGCTCCGGCCGATGTAACCCCAGCTGCAGAAATAGCTACTGCAGCGGTTCCCAATAGAAAATCTCTTCTTGTGAGGTCACTCATACAATTTTCCTCCTGTTAGGGGTGCATCAATTATGTTTCCGGACGTAACAATACCCTGACGTGAGTATCACGATTCAGCAAATCACCTCCCCATCCGCCGTAATAGTTCTGTGATGTAAAAAAGCTGCTTCTAAATTTATGAACATGGTTCACGGTAACAATTCACGATCTGCTTATTACAGAACAATTCGTATGATCAATTATTAGATAAGAGCGTAACCGCTTTTAAAAGGTATGTCAAACAATCGGTGACAATGAACTCAAGAATAACATTGATTTCTTAGTCGCGGTCTCTTTCACGAGAATGCACAGAAAAAAAAGAACAAAGAACGCGGGAAATCTACTAGGTAGTCTGTATTCAAAAACAGATGACGTGATTAGACGAAAAGGAGATGTTTATGTCAATTTTAAGATCCGCATTCATCATCAGTGCTCTTATGTGCTTTCTTGGAGCAGGAACTTTGTTTGCAGAACCGGCGGGAGTTCCACCGTGCTGTCAAGGATCCGTGTTCAACGATTTAAATCCTGAACAGAAACAGCAGATTGGGTCTCTGAGACTTGAATTTATGAAGAAAGCCGAGGATACCAGATCCCAGATGGCGAAGAAAAGACTCGAAATGTTGGAACTGGCGTCCAAAGACAAGGCGGATGAATCCCTTGTCGAAAAAAAGAGACAAGAGATGTGGGCCCTTCAGGATCAAATGAGAAACGAAAGACGTGAATTCGGCACCAAAATAAGATCTTTGCTGACTCCGGAACAAAGACAGAAAATAGGGCCAATGGGTCCTGGATTTGGAGCGGGATTAGGTAGCGGTCGTGGAGGATTTGGCGGTGGCGGCCAAGGATGCGGTTTTAAAGGTGGATGCCCTATGATGGGCAATGGGCGAGGATTCGGTCCCCGCCAAGGTTGTTGTGCGACACTCTAGAAGTTTAGATCTGACAACCCTCGGAAACCCGGATGAATTGTCCGGGTTTTCTTTTTACGGTGAATTATTGCAGGATTTGACAATTGTTTGTATGATCTTTTTGAGGGATTTACGGCAATTGTTGAGCGAATCTCAACATCAAACCCAGAAATTAAAAAACTAGTTTAAAACCCAGATGTTTGATCCACCGCCTGATTTAGAAACGCAACTCGTTTATGAAGCCCAAGAGGGACATCTGGACGTAGTCCGTAAACTGGTCGCGTCCGGAGTCGATATCAACTGCAGAGAGGATACTTTCGGGGGCACGCCTCTCATCTATAGTGCCATGACTGGGAAAAAGGCGGTGTTGCAGTTTCTACTCGAAGCCGGAGCCGATCCCGGTATACAAGACTATTACTCCCGTACGGCCCTGGCTCAAGGGACTATTTACAAGCAAGCAGAAATCTTAGAGTGTCTTCTGAAATGGGGAGTCAATGTTGACACTCGTGACAAATACGGCCGAACTCCTTTGATGGAAGCCGCAAGGCTGGGGCATCGTGCAATTTTAAAGCTTCTTGTTCGCAGTGGCGCACTTCTTAATGTTCAGGATGACCTCGGTCGAACGGCATTAATGTTCTGTTCCCAGGAAGGACATGCCGAATGTGCGGAGCATCTTCTGCATAGTGGGGCCGATATTGATTCCCAAGATTCCAAAGGTTGGACGTCTTTGCATCGAGCATCATTCGACAATATAACCCATATAGTTAAGCTCTTGCTCCAATATGGTGCCGATCCTGATTTAAAAGATTCCAAATTGAGAACTCCCCTGGCTTTGGCTTGTAAAGCAGGTAATCTCGAAGTCTGCAAGATCTTGATCCAGAGTAATTGTTCCGTGAACTGCACTGACGAATTCGGGAGGACACCTTTAATAATTACTGCATCGGCAGGGCTGAGTGAATTAATTCCTATTCTCATTCGCGCCGGAGCGCAGATTAATCACTCCGATGATCTCGGCAGAACCGCTCTTATGATAGCCTGCTACAAAGGACATCTTTCCGCGGTTAGAACTCTCATTTACTACGGTGCAGATGTTTACTGTGAAACCAAGGAGGGCTACACAGCGCTGCTTGGAGCTTGTGTTGCAGGAAAAGCGGACATTGTCGGATTTTTGATCGACAAGGGAATAGATCCGTTTGTGCCGAATTCTCTCGGTTACACATCCTTGTTGATAGCATCCAAATCCGGAAAACAGGATGTTTTGGAAGTTCTGCTCAACAAGGCGGGAGCATTAAAACAATTCGGTTTGCAATAGCCGGACGGCTTGCGGCTAATAAAACTTCAGCAAAGGAGAATGATTTGGGGGGCAGATTTCGCATTCTCTTTTCCATAACGATATTATTCATGTCAATATGGATAGTGCTGGATATGCTTTTTTGGAGCAGTCCAGGTGCCAACCTGTTTCCGGAAAGACGGTATTTTGTCTTGTTGGGTTACGTCATTGCTTTCGGCCTTTTCATGCTGATGTTGTGGTGGGGTTGTTCCAGACTTTTCGTCCGGAAAGAACGCGACGATGAGGAAGGTAAAATACGCCGTTAAATAAATTTCAGTTCAGAGCTGCAGATTTTTCATACTCCAACAACATATTTTCGTGTGCCGAAGTCTCAGCAATGGGAAAACTTACGGTAAACTCCGAACCCCCGTGACCTCCGCATTCATCCTTTGATTCGCACTTTTCGCAAAAATCCATTTCCTGAGTTTCGAGTGCGGCTAAGTGTGGACAGCGTACTGAATGAAAAGAAAGCCTAAATCCATAGAGTTCGGAAAACATTCTGATTCGCAGTAAATCTATGCCTTTTCCTCCTGCATTAAACGAATAGGGTCGCTTACTTTGGTAATTCTCAGTTTCCTGGACCGGATAAAACCCTTCAAAAATGAGACTCTGATCTTTCTCAGGTATTCCAACCCCGTTGTCCTTCACGACCATGATGTATCGATCATCTGAAACACGGCCGGTGACTGATACTGATCCAAAATCCGGAGTCGCTTCAATGGCATTTCTTACCAAGCCTTCAATAATCGCGTGGAGCACGTGCCCGGGGATGAGGATGTGTGCCGGCTCCATGTCAAACTGGAGCTTCAGCGTTCTGCCTTGTTCATGGGCTTTAGTCTTTATGTATTCATGAACATGTGATGCAAACTCGTTAATGTTTATAAGTTCAGGTTCGTCCTGACGGGTCGGAAATGTCTTTCCGAGCCATTGATGAATGACCTGTGCCGCTCGCTTAATCTCGGGGGTCCACTCGGCCTGAACGTCCATTAAATCAAGAGCACACTGCAAAAAGCCGGTTATGAAACGACGTTCCCAAGAATACCCCGTCATTACTATGCTTTCCACCTGAGCTTCGAGTCGATTAAGACTCTGTACATGCCGATTCATTCGCTCAATTGATCGGTCGAAATCAGGTATGCTCATTTCTTTGAGCTTGCGCTCCATTGTGGCTATGGTCCCCCTAATAATTGCAAGGGGAGTTCTCAATTCGTGGGACAAGTGATTCAGGACCTTAGTCTTGACACGGTTTAAACTTTCTAATTCTTTGTAGGAATTCAGCAGCTCTTCGAAAAAAGAAGCGTTCTCAACCGCCATTGCCACGACACCGGCAAGAGAACTGAGAACTTGAACATCTTCCTGAGAGAATTGCCCCTCTTTTTTGTTGATTACAACTATAACCCCAATGGTCTTTTCACGAGTGTTGAGAGGAACAATAATTTCGTTTCGGATGATTATCCCGGTCCTCTCCTGAAAAGGAGCGAAGAACTGGGGATTCAACGCCGGATTGTTCAGGAGCTTCGGTTCACCTGTTTCGAAGACCTCTCCGCTGATACTGCCTTCAATCGGCAGTCTTATGTCCGAAGTCTTTGGATGAATAAGGCCTTTCTCGTCCTGAACTTCCCGCCAAAATAAATCGCCCCGCCTTTCGTCGTGAAGCAGCAATCCGGCAGCCTCAGTTTCCATCGCGGTTCGAATCTCGTTGACGATGACTCGGAGAAGATGGTCTAGATCCATTGTGGTAGCCAAAGCCATACTCGAATTGTAGATCATTTCAAGTATGTCCCTGGATTGATTAAGTTTTTGATAAACGGTAGCATTGTCGATGGCCAAAGCTATCGTAGCAGCCATCGATATGAGCAGTGTTTCATCCTGTTCAGTGAAGTCACCGCCTATCTTGTTCATCGCCATGATCACGCCGACGGTCTTGTCCTTTGCATTCAAAGGCACCTGCAGAACCTTACGAATCTCAAACCCGCTTTTCCTGGTCATTTCAGGATAATACCGAGGGTCCTTTGACGTGTCATTTACGCGAGCGGGCTTGTTGTGCCGAAAAACCCATCCGGCGATGCTCCTGTCCAGAGGTAACCGGAGATCATCCGATTGAGGTGCCAGTATGTGCCTTGCGTCACGTATTTGCTTCCAGTACAGATCGTTGCGATTCTCGTCGTACAGTAAAACTCCGCACCCTTCAGTCAACAAAGCCTTGTTTACTTCGTCAATGACGATGGCAAGAAGCTCATCCAAATCCATAGTAGAGATCAAAGCTTGTGAAATGTTGTTCAGAATTGATAGCTCAAAGACCTCATGGTCGCTGATGTCGAGGGCACCGTCGATCAAATTGCCCGCCATTTCTTCGAGGCCCTTGACACGTTTCTCCAACTCTTTGACTTTTACTTGGAGTTCTTCGTAGGTCGGTTTATTCATGCGGCTTTCTCGCCTTGTTTACTTCAGTCACGCATATATAGTAATCAGAGCTTTCTCGAAGGTTTGAATCAACTCTGCTTTATGACATTATTTATCAAAGTCCAATCCGACTTTTTTGTGTGTCTTCTAATCAGCGGATTCATTATGTAAACATTTGATTATATCAAATTCGCTTTCTTTGCAATCCGACTAAATTCGCAATAATGAAAACCAATGACGATTGATTTGATAAATAAAATTCAAACGAAACTTCTCATGTGAGTCAGTGAAACCCAAAGAACACTCAAGTGCAATCCAGACCGGGCCTGTTTCCGACACGACAAATATCACGAAAATTGTTCACTCCGGTGAAGAATTCTCTCATCATAACCACCCAGAGATACCGGCCCTTCGGAGTGAGGTTCAATTTCTCGTTCTCACTTGCTTTTAATGCTCCGATGAGCTTCATGAATGGTATTTCCTTCCAAAGGGTACGTGAAAATTTTCCCCCGAATTTTTGCTCCATTCTTGCTAAATCGAGAGTAGTACCAAAGAGTTTCATCATAAAATCATACTGAATCTGCTCAGTAGGTGAAAACTTTTTTTGAGCGAAAATAGGTAATTTGCCGTCTTGGATCTTCTTGGAATATTCGGCCAAATCGAATGTGTTCGCGATGCAGGTGCCGTTCACATAGCCGAACGCCCCTGATCCGGCTCCTATATATTCATCATAGTCCACAATGTACTCGTCGATCATGCTGTTTTTCCGTGAAAAACACCATGCCGTTCCATGGCCGTATTCGGATTGGAGGGATGAGCATATGAGTTCGTAAAAATATTTTTCCTGACGGTAACTGATAACCCCAAAACGCCGTTCCAATTCTCTTTTCGTTATATCCGAAACCATGAGCGGATAAAAAGTCACCTGATCGGCTTGCAACTCCTTGATTATCCGGCAATCCTCAATCAGCATGTCAGAAGTCTGAGTAGGAAAATTAAAGATCATATCTATATTGAGTGTGTCAAAAACGCCACTGTACTTCCAAAGCCTGGATTTGATCTCCTCACCGCTGCCGTATTTTTTCAGTCGATCCATTTGTTTAAGCAGTTGATCATCAAAGCTCTGAACCCCCACCGAGAGCCTGTTCACACCACTGTCTTTAAGAATTTTCACTATTTCATCAGTCAAATGGTTGGGATTTGTTTCCAGAGAAATTTCTTTGATGGCGAACAATTCTGCACAATCGAGCAGAAGCCTGCCCATATGTTCAGGCAGCACAGTAGGCGTACCTCCGCCTACGTAAATTGCGGAAAAATTGAACCCCAACTCGGCATACATATGTATTTCTTTGGTCAACGATGTGAAGTAGTCCACGGCGATGTCGTGCCGAAAAGCGTAGCGATTGAAAGAGCAGTACGGGCATAGCTCTTCGCAAAAAGGAATATGGATATAGAGAAGATACTGCTTACCGTGCTGAGGCTTCGGGGGATAAATCCGATCAAACTGATTGAAATTGAGAATTTGTGAGTTTTTTCTCTTCAAAAAAGCAGTCAAAGCGTTTTCGACCAGCATTGGGCGCTCCGGGTAGTTCTTTCAAGGCCCAATCATAGGATGTTTAGATCGTCACGGCAACACCGGCACAAACATGGCGCTTTGAATATACGGGACAGCAAATCTGATCGAATTAAGTGATCTTTTTAAAAAACTTTATTCGATTTGCCCTCCTTTGTGCATTCCTCATAACCCCAGGATTCAATATCGATCGTATACTGCGTTCCTGAAAGAAGAGAACCTCTGCAGAGTTTCTCTTTGATATTGGGCGATTTGAGTTCTTCTTCGAACGTATCCAATAGTTCTCGCATGACCCAATAGGGAATTCGCGATCGCTCCGAGGGGTAAACAAAACCGAATAGTATTAAGTGTACCAACAGAACATGCCAGTGATCGCGAAATCGCAATAAGAGTCTTTGCCAATCCATCGATTCGGCTCTCGCTCGTATGAGGTGTGCTATATCGGCCCCATCGAACCTCTCACGTTCCATTACGAATGCTTTCGACCATATAACTTCTTCTACAGGACACAATCGTATGGGAAGTCCGAGCAGCTCTCCTCCTGGAGCGAACTCGAACCATGTTTCGTCCACTTCGGAAACGCCGTTCCTTGAAGCAAAAATTATGTCAATAAAATCATCGCCATACCAGGCTTTCGCCAACCAAACCGGATCGAAGACTTCCGTTTTGAAACCTGCTTTCTCAAGCACCTCCATTAACGGTCTTACTTGTTTCGGCATTACGAAAAAATCAAAATCTTTGGTATGTCGAATAATTCCAGTATAGCAATTCAAGGCGAAAGCTCCGCCTACAAGAAACGGAATACCTGCATCGTGAGCCGCCGTAATGCCTTTTCTGTAAATTTCCATGATGTGAAGCGGTAGAATGTCCACAGCCGGTGATGAGCAATGAAGATCTTCTCCGGCAGCGTCGGTTTTCGAAAAACGAATCATCCTGTCTCCTTTTGTGAGTCAAATTCCAGCAGTCTATAAATTTTATTATCGACCCTATGTTTCTCAAGCAATTGAGCCGATACATTAAATACCGGTATTCCCTTTTTTGTTTTTCCCGACAAAGTGCCGTTATGAGCATGTCCATGAAAAACGGCTATGACGTTGGGAGTCAGCACGTCTTCCAATTTACTGCATCCCAAGTATGTAAAGATTTCGGGATGTTCGCCGACGAGAGTGTCCCTTATAGGAGAATAATGAAGGAGTACAATTATCGGCCCCGATGTCTGTCGCAGAACTTGGGATAGCTTTTCAGCTTCTTTTTCAGCTTCTTTGACGAAATTCTTAATTGTGATTTCACCCCAAGATTGGAGCATGTGTTTTCCGAAACCACCGGCAAAACCCTTCACGCCGACAAAATTGATTCCTCTAAAATGGAACGAATTTCCATCCAGCAATTCCACACCGTTCTCTTGGAACGCTTTTTTCAATTTGTTTTCAGCATTCGATTCAAAATCATGGTTTCCGAATACAGCTATGACGGGTATGGTAAGATATTGGCGCAAGTCTTCAATCAATACCTGTCCTTCCGAAGCCATTCCCAGATCAGTCAAGTCGCCGCACAGCAAGAGAATGTCGGCTGTATCGGAAATCTCCACAAAGATACTACTCAGCTTACCTTTCGATGTTTTCGTGTAGTGAATATCCGCGATCGCCGCAACGCGAATGCGGCTGCTTTGTTCCAAATGATCCATGTATGATTCCGTTCAAATCTAAGTTCCTTTTATCCAGAAAAGGACACCCAAGATGAATTTATTATCTCTTGTCTTTCCGAATTTCTGATTCGAACAAAGAATTCCCGACCAAAATGCTCCGAAAGAAAACGTGAGTATTGCCATTTACTATAAATACGTGTGATATTCTTCTCTTAACCAAGAGGCTTTTCTCACCAAGGTTGGATTTGATTTTCCGAATCTTTTCTCAGGAGGAAATATGGCCCGGAAGAAAATTACCGTCATCGGAGCGGGCAATGTAGGCGCGTCTGTTGCCGCTTACGCGTCGGCCCAAGAATTGGGTGACATTGTCATTGTCGACATCATAGAAGGTATTCCTCAAGGCAAAGCCCTCGATATGTATGAGGCCACCCCTGTACTGGGCATGGATTCGAGAGTGGTGGGATCCAATGAGTACGAGACTACCCAGGGTAGCGATCTGATCATTATCACTGCGGGAATAGCAAGAAAGCCGGGAATGAGCCGAGATGACTTGCTGTCCACAAACGTGAAAATAGTGGGAGACGTCGCGGCAAAAGCTGCTCAATATTCTCCGAACGCAATTATGCTCATAGTCTCTAATCCTTTGGATGCAATGGTATATACCGCCTGGAAAAAATCCGGTTTTCAGCCGAGAAAAATAATCGGAATGGCCGGCGTTCTTGATACCGCTCGTTTCCGAACGTTTCTCGCGGACGAGATCGGAGTTTCAGTAGAAGACATTCAAGCCTTGGTGCTGGGTGGTCATGGCGATACTATGGTGCCTCTGGTTCGATACTGCTTTGCCGGCGGAGTTCCCATTACAAATTTCATTACGCCTGATCGACTTGAAGAAATCGTACAAAGAACAAGGCAGGGCGGAGCCGAGATAGTAAATTACTTAAAAACGGGAAGCGCCTATTATGCGCCTGCTGCATCCACCGTTCAGATGGCCAAAGCTATACTCTTGGACAAGAAACGTCTTCTCCCGGTTGCAGCCTATTTGAACGGTGAATACAACGAGAAAGGTGTTTTTGTCGGTGTTCCGGCAATTCTGGGAGCAGGCGGAGTGGAAAAGGTCGTCGAAGTGGATCTCAATCCGGACGAGCAAGAAGCATTCGAGAGATCGGTAGAGGCGGTCAGGAGCTTGATTAAAGATGTCGATAAACTGATGTAAATATACGTTTTTGCAAAAAGCCCTCTACAAGAGGGCTTTTTTCATCAACAAAACAGATAATTTGAACAAACCGCGGCTACGGAATGAATTCAAAATACTACTACATTGAGACATACGGTTGTCAGATGAACGAACATGATTCCGAGAAAATGTCGTTCATCCTGGAGCAAATGGGTTATGAGCCCAGTGACAATCCCGGAATGTCGGACGTAATCATAGTTAACACGTGCTCAATTCGGGAAAAATCCGAGCACAAAGTTTATAGCGCATTGGGTACATTTAGACCGATAAAGTCAGCAAATCCTGATTCGATTCTGGTAGTAGCCGGATGTGTGGCACAACAAGAAAAGGAAAGGCTGCTGAAACGTGTGCCGCATCTGGATATTGTCCTCGGCACGCATCAGATAGCGTCGTTACCGTCTTTCATCAAGGAAGTGGCTCTGAATCGTTCACGATTGAATTGCGTTGAATTTCAGGAGAGAACAGCATCACTCCATTTACCGGCCCCGAAGAAGGGAAGTTCTGCCGTCAGCTCCTATGTCACCATTATGCAGGGGTGCTCCAATTTCTGCTCTTATTGTATCGTACCGTACACGAGGGGACCCGAACAAAGTAGACCGTTGGATGCGATTATCGATGAAGTGGTGTATTTGAACAAAAACGGAATAGCCGAAGTAACTCTTCTCGGACAAAACGTAAACGCTTACGGCAAAGACTTGGCCGACGGAACTACGTTTCCGACCTTGCTGAGAGCTCTAAACAAGATCAAGAATCTGAAACGAATACGTTTTACCACGTCACATCCACGTGATGCAGTGCCGGAAATGATCCAGGCAATAGCCGATTCCGAAAAGGTGTGTGAGCACATACATTTGCCGCTCCAGAGCGGAAGCAATAGCGTGTTGAAAGCTATGAGACGAGGTTACACATTCGAATCCTACGACAGGACCGTCACTCAACTCAGAAAAACAGTTCCGGGAATAGCGATAACTTCGGATATTATCGTGGGTTTCCCGGGAGAGACTGAGACGGATTTCAAGGCCACCTGCCGAGCCTTGGAAAACATCCGTTTTGATCAGATCTTTTCTTTCAAATATTCCATTCGACCGGGCACAGCCGCAGCTTCTTTAAAAGATCATATTTCAGAAGAACAAAAAGCCGAGCGATTATCCATCGTACACGAAATTCAGGGCAGGATAACGGAATCCTATCACAAAGCATCAGAAGGTACGCTCCAGAGCGTCTTAATAGAAGGCTTCAGACCGTCCGACGGGCAGCCTTTTGGAAGAACAAGAACCAACAAAATAGTAAATTTGGAAAGTTCAGATACTACAAATCCCGGTAC
>CAZTJA010000079.1:1926-14648 GCA_964613745.1 uncultured Syntrophaceae bacterium | reverse complement strand
CCGGTAGCTCATGTGGAATCGGGCCTGCGTTCTTTTGATGAAACAATGCCCGAAGAACTCAACCGTAGACTTACGGACTGTTTATCCAATCTCCTGTTCGTTTCCGAACCGTCGGGAATGGAGAACCTCAAGCGAGAAGGCATCGACATGAAGCGGGCCCATCTTGTGGGCGACATAATGCTGGAAACACTGCAACTGTTTCTTCCTATGATCCGTGATCTCAAGAAATGGGAAAGCCTGGATGCAGACTTCGGAAACTATTGTTTGGTAACGCTCCATAGACCGGCAAATGTCGATTCACCTGAAGCCTTGGGTCAAATCATCCGCATACTAGAGGAAGTACGCTTCCCGATCATATTCCCCATACACCCCCGGACATCAAAAAGAATCGAGGAATTTGGCCTCAAAGAAAGAATGGACCGAATACGAAATCTTAAGCTTATATCGCCGCTGCCCTATATAGACTTCTTGTCCATGCTGAGTGGGGCACGAATGATCTTGTCGGACTCGGGTTCCGTACAAGGTGAAGCGGCATTCTTCAATGTCCCCTGTCTCGTTTGTCGGGAGAATACCGAACGGCCAATTTACATAGATCAGGGAACCTCGACCCTGGTCGGTAGAAATAGTGAATTGATAAAAAATTTAGTAACCTTAATTGAAACGGGTGAATACAAGCAGTCCAGCCCCATGGTAAAAGAGCTTGGTGACAATGTGGGCCGCAAGGTTGTGCTGGAAATAGTACGTTTTTTCTGAACAATCCGAATGGTCAGAAACAATACCTGGTTGATGCCGGTTTGAGTACGCTTGCAAAATAGGCGGAGAAGAGTAATCTTACAACCGGAAGGTATTACCGCGTATTAACTATGCTCGGCTAAAATGAGGGAGTTATTCATGGCCGACAAACATGATGTCATAACCTTCAAAGTCCCTGAATCCCTGAAGGAGGCTATGAAGGGCATTCCAAATCGTTCGGAATTCATCCGGAACGCAATATTGGCGGCCCTGGACAGTGTGTGTCCCCTTTGTAAGGGAACAGGAATCATGCTTCCGAATCAGAAAGATCACTGGAAGCAGTTTGCAAAGGATCATTTTGTTCAAGAATGCGGAGACTGTCATGCAATCCACCTGGTGTGCGCAAATAAGCCTCACAAACATTAAGCCGACTTCCGTGCGCCAATCGTTTTTTAATTAGGATGTGAATGCAACCAATTGTCCAATTCGATAAAGTCTCATTTTCGTATAACGGCTATGATGTCGTATCCGACGTCAATTTGGCCGTACGAAAGAATGAATTTGTTTCCATCGTGGGGCCAAACGGCGGAGGCAAGACCACTCTGCTCAGGATAATTCTTGGTTTTCTGACTCCTCAGAAGGGAGTCGTCACGGTCTTCGGGTCCAAGCCGGAACTCGGGCGTGGCCGCATCGGATATATGCCTCAGCATGCTCATCTGGATCCCCAGTTCCCCGTCACTGTACAGGATGTCGTCCTCATGGGTCGGCTCTCTAAGAAAAGCTGGTTCGGCCCGTACAGGAAAGCTGACTATAGTGCGGTCCAAGATTCTTTACTGCGCCTGAAGATGTGGGATTTCAGGAATGCTCAGTTTTCCGAACTATCCGGAGGACAGCGACAAAGAGTCCTCATAGCAAGGGCAATAGCCGCATCTCCCGAATTGCTGCTGCTGGACGAACCGACTGCGGGTTTGGATTTAGTCGTGGAATCGGAGTTTTATGATCTACTGCAGAGTCTCTCATCGGATTTGACGGTCATCATGGTTTCTCATGATCTGGCTTTTGTATCCAAGCTGGTGGACAAGGTGATTTGCGTAAAAAAAATGGTCAAGGTTCACAAGACCAGTGAAATCACCGGCCAACTGATTAATGAAATATACGGCGCTCAAATGAAAATCGTGAGACATGATCTCGGACATTCAGAGGAGTTGAGCGATTGCTTGAATTCTTAACCGATCTGCAAAAGTTCGACTTCCTTCAGCATGCTTTGCTCACCGGGATTCTCGCGTCTCTGGCCTGTGGGATCATCGGAACCTTTGTTGTCGTCAAGAGAATAACATACATAGCAGGCGGGATTTCTCATACCATCCTCGGCGGTATGGGCATGGCCCTGTATTTTCAAAAAGTATTCGACCTTCCGAATCTAACGCCGCTCATGGGAGCAGTTCCCGCAGCATTGGTCGCAGCCCTGATTATCGGACTGGTAAGTCTTAAGGCGAAGGAAAGGGAAGATACCGTCATAGGGGCGTTGTGGGCCATAGGAATGGCTGTCGGAATTTTGTTCATTTCCAGAACCCCCGGTTATAATGCCGATTTAATGAGTTACCTCTTCGGCAACATATTGATGGTTTCCTCCAATGATCTGTGGATCTTAATTGGACTTGATCTACTGGTCATATTTACGGTTGTACTGTTTTACAATCAGTTTGCGGCGGTCTGTTTCGATGATGAATTTGCGAAGCTCAGAGGATTGAAAGTCGAATTCTATTATTTGCTCCTGTTGTGTCTCACGGCTCTCACTGTGGTAGTTCTCGTGACCGTTGTCGGAATAGTAATGGTTATAGCTCTTTTGACTTTACCCACCGCTGTGGCCGGCTTCTTTTCACGCAGTCTTATCTCCATGGCCGGTTTATCCGCACTCTTCTGCATTCTATTCACCACGTTCGGATTGATTATAAGTTATTCCCCAAATTACCCCTCCGGGGCAGTTACCATCATTTTGTCGGGTCTCATCTATCTCGTTCTTCTCGTATCGAGAAAGTTATTACTTCATAAATAATTTTGTATGTTGCGTCTTTAATCGAACCTCTTACGGACTTGTCGGTCGAACTGTACTGAATTAGTTTAAATATAAGAATTAATACGCAATTGTAATTGTTATAAAGGAGTTACTGAATGGAGAACAAAATTAGTATTAACGAAGCTTCTGTTGAAGATCTGACCGAAATTGAAGGTATCAGTTCAAGTATGGCAAATAACATACTCAAATGGAGAGATGAAAACGGTCCATTTCAATCGGAATCAGATCTTGACTCGGTTCCCGGAATCGGTCGCAAACGTATGGAGTATCTGAAAAATGCTCTGAGCTTCGATAAGTCAAGTAAAGGGCGTGTGTCATCCAAGAGTCACCCGGACCGAAAATCTTCAAAAAAGAATACCGATCTTAAGGAAAAGCAAGAACCGGAGTCATTGTCCGAAGAGTTAAACGAGAACGGAAAATCCTCGAAACGCAATCCCAAATCTAATTCAAAAGGTATGGAATTGACGCCGGAAAAAAAGAATCAGACCAAGATGAAAGAGAAACAAGAGATGCCGACGGGCAGACGCGGATCATCCGGACGAAAGCTCAATGAAGATGTCTCCGTTTTCACGCGAGGATCCGAAAAAGGCGCTCATCATAATGATTTCGAACCTTCCTATTCCGGTGAAGCGACGATGAAACGCGTATCCAATCAGGATTTTGGTATGCGTGGTTCATCCGGGAAATCCGGGAAAGTGAGTCGCGGTTTTAAGTCCTCTGCCAAAAAGAGCACATCCGCAGAGATGAACTGGAATGAAGCGGATGTCACTGAGTTCATGAAATTGCCCGGTATGAATCCCCGTCTTGCCAAAAGGCTCATGGCCTATCGAGAAAAATATAAGAGCTTTCAAAGCATTCAAGAGATCAAAAATGTATTTGAAATTGACGGTAGTCCATTTAATCTTGAGGAAGATAAAATACTCATATGAAACTAAACCGGCCGAAACTCAATGCCCCATGTTTCGGCCGGAAATATGCTTCTCGCATCGCTGAAAAGTTTCTTGCCTCAGCTCCTCACCTTGAAGGCCGGTCTCCGTAACAAGCGTATTGCAAAATCACATGTAATTGATTACATTAAAGATATTCAAGCTACGGTGGGCTTCTAAGATCGCCTCAGCTACTCACTTCATGTATACGTCTGTTATGTGGCGTAAAGCTGATTAGGAAAATAATATGATCCAACTGACGAATGCTATGTCCATTTTCAAGATATTGCCGCGCACAAATTGCAGGAAATGCGGCGTTCCAACTTGCCTGGCATTTGCGGCAGCCGTATTCAAAGGCGACATGAAACTGCAGAACTGCCCCTACATGGATAAGGACTCCATAGAACTCTTCAGCGTCGAGAATTCGAGTTCCCGGACGCTCGAACGCGAAGAGCAGCAATACCTTGCGGAATTACGGCAGCAAGTTGAGCGGATAAACTTGCCGGACTCCGTTGACCGGCTCGGTGCAACCATGTCCGGAGACGCTCTTGCGATTAAGTCTCTCGGGAAGGATTTTTTCGTTCATCCGGACGGCAATATAACTTCGGATTGCCACGTGCACGGGTGGATTACCGTACCGATACTCAACTACGTTATAGGATGTTCAGGAAAGCCCTTGTCGGGCAATTGGGTCGCCTTGCGCGAACTCAAGAATGGTCCCGCCTGGGCCCCCTTATTCGGCCAGAGATGCGAAAAACCCATCAAGCGGCTCGCAGATACATACACGGATCTTTTCGAGTTTATGATCCAGATTTTCAGCGGGAGCAGAGCCCCGAACACCTTCGATTCGGATATTGCCGTGATCTTGTACCCTTTACCGAGAATTCCAATGATGGTCTGTTACAGGTACCCGGATGGTGATCTTGATTCGGCTCTGAATATTTTCTTCGACGACACCTCCGAGGACAATCTGAACATGGACTCCATCTACAGATTAGCAGCCGGTATGGCCATCATGTTCGAAAAGATTGCAATTACTCATGGAAAATGATGTTTTAACCTGACGGCCGTGGTTTCTGTTTCATTTCCTTATTTGGGGTGTGGTGATGCTGCCTTTGGTCTTTTTAGCCGTTAGTCTTATTGCCTTTGGGATCCATTTGGGAGCAAGCAAACAGCCCCGAACAAAGGTCAGAGTAGTCGAACTTCTTCTGCTCTATTTACTTGTAATCAATATCGGCTTTGGGTGTGTACTGGCTTGGTACGGCCATACGTTCATGGCCGATGAAATAGCACGCAAGATTGGATGGCCGGCCGGTAGCCCATTTCAGTTTGAAGTTGCCGTTGCAGATCTAAGCTGGGGAGTGTGCGGCATCTTATGCTATTGGTTCCGGAACGAATTCTGGACGGCAACCGGTATTGGGAGCGCTGTTTTTTTGCTTGGCTGCGCTTACGGGCATATAAGACAAATAGCTCAGGAAGGAAATTTCGCTATCTATAATGCCGGCCCCGTGCTCTGGTTCGGTGATCTTGGAGTGCCGTTAACAATCTTGATTCTTCTGCTGATACGGTCCAGGTTACAAAAATCAACCTCTTTGTCATGACTGCAGATCTCAAATGACCCGCAGTCATGTGCATGCGAAAGGGCTTTCGCTTACGGTCAAGCATTGTCCTAAACGACACATCTAAACTGAAGAAAAACCTCCAAAGAACGTGCCGCTCAGTTTACTCTTTTTTATGCATCCGTCGGCATCGGTCCCGTATTCCGTCTTGCCACAAATCCCTGGGCCTCCGGTCCGATCTCCGCAGGGGTTCCCGCTATACGGGCTAAAAATGTATTGCCAAGTCTCTCGATGTGATCATTCACGTTATCGAAATAGTTAAAGTGCATCTGCTCTTCATCGATTATGGTTTCAAATACCTTGAGGCTTATGCTGTCTCCGTTCTCTCTGCATATAAGTGCAAATTGGTTGTAGACATCAATTGTCTTGTCTTCCAGTTCGGCATCGGATGAAAATATCACATTTACGTCCTGGCCCTTTTCGACCTTTTCTGAGTATTCCGCCGTCGGTTCGCCGCCCAGTTCTTTAATCCGCTCTGCAAACATTTCGGCGTGCCGCATTTCATCTATCGCAATTAATTTCATTTTCGCGGCCATATCGCCGTAATCCATGTTATCCAGATTGTAGTGCTGATTCATGTACTGGCTGATCGCATGGAGTTCCATGCTTCGAGCTTGGTTCAAGACCTCAACCACTCTTTGCTTGCGCTCCTGCCTGGAAACTTGGGACATTACACACCTCTTTTTGCTAATTAATGAGGAAACATCAGAATCCAATTGTGATGCTTGATTAACTTCGACCAACAACACGGTAAACGAAAACAAAGACCATCAGTTTTTTATGTGTTTCAATTTTACTGTATTCGGCGTCGAACTGAACTACTTTAATTAATGAGAAAACTGCCGGCCTAATTTGTACACGACACGCACTCTGCAGTGCCCACCGTAAAATCTTGAGTATCCTAATCTTGAAGAATGTTGCTGCATATACATTGTGATCGCAATTTAAAAGCTTATCTTAAACCAAAAGCGTATAAACAGACAAGCACTTCACAAGTTGAGATAACAATTCGAGCAAAAAAAGTTGACAAGACTATTGACCCAATTAAGTATCGTGAAGTATCCTGACGGGCGTTATTTCCACTGAACTTCGGGTGGAATTACATTTCATGACTAGCCCAAACCCGCCACCTTCCACGAGTCGTTCAATCCGGAACACTCGATTCAAGTGAGGTGATTACCTGTTTTCTGTACTAATTCCGACTGGACACGATGACTAAAATCAGGAGGTGAGGACGTGAATCGTTTCTTGAAATCTACATTATGGCTGCTCATGTTGATCACTGTTTTCGGCGGCGCAAATTCCGCTTTTGCGGCCGAATCAGCATTGAGCGGTGAAATCGCCATAGGTGCGGTCTGGTCTCTTACGGGCGATGCAGCCGCCTATGGACCGCAGCAGAAAAAAGCGGCCGACATGGCCGTGGAAGAGATCAACAAATCAGGATTGCTGGGATCGGCAAAAATCAAGCTCATAACCGAAGACGATAGATCCACAAAAGAGGGTGCCATTTCCGCTTTCGACAAGCTCCTGAAAAAAGACAAAGTAATGGCAATTCTTGGTCCCACGCTGTCCAATTCAGCGAAAGCGGCGGATCCGATTGCACAAGAAATGAAAGTAATCGTTTTGGCTACCTCAAACACGGTCGCCGGAGTCGTCGAAATTGGGGATTTCATATTCAGGAACAGTCTCCCCGAAAGCGTAGTTCAGCCCAACACGATCAAAATTACCCAGGATAAGCTTGGATTCAAGAAGGTTGCCGTCATGTACGGCGATGACGATGCCTTTACCAAGGGCGGTTACGACGTTTTCAAGAAAGCTTTAGAAGACAAGGGCATTCAAATTCTTACCACTGAAACCTTTAAGAAAAAGGACACTGATTTTTCCGCTCAGTTGACCAAAATTAAGGGATTGAATCCGGACGCCATCATCGTATCGGCTCTGGCCGAAGAAGCAGCCGGAATCATGAGCCAGGGACGTCAGCTCGGTATTCCGGCATCCGTACCGTTTATTGGCGGTAACGGCTTCAATTCGCCCAAACTGCCGCAGCTCGGCGGTCAATTTGCCGAAGGAGCCATCTCCGGGGCTGCATGGTTCATCAGCAACGACACACCGGGCAACAAGGAATTCGTGGCGGCCTATAAGGCAAAATATGATACGAATCCCGACCAATTTGCAGCTCAGTCATATGCAGGAGCCCATATTCTGGCTCATGCAATAGCAAAGGCCGGCACCAAGGATTCCAAGGCCGTCCGCGATGTGATGGCTCAGATCAAAGACCTGGACACCGTTTTAGGAAAATTCTCCTTCGATCCGGGCAGAAATCCTGTCCATGAACCCATCGTGCAGGTTATCCGAAACGGGAAATTTGAACTATTCCAGTAGGCTCGGTCAACCGGAGCCAATCATGGCTCCATAGACACATAGAATGTCACAGCTAACTCAACAGTTAATCAATGGAATCTGGCAAGGGTCCGCCCTGGCGCTTTTTGCGATGGGGTATACCCTTGTCTTTGGAGTTTTGGGTCTCATCAATTTGGCCCATGGCGCAACCTTCATGTGGGGAGCTTTTTTCGCGTTCCTATGCGTTACAAAGCTCAACTGGTCGCTCTGGTATTCAATTCCCGTAGCAATGATGGGATCCGGCTTTGTCGCAATTCTTCTGGATCGATTAGCTTTCAAGCCGCTCAGATCATTGACGGTCGGCAGTCTTGTTCTCTGGTTCGGCTTCATAGTTTTTCTTTTTGGAACGGTGGGCGAGCTTGGCAATCCATACAAATCGATCATCATCATTATAGGAATTGTAGTGATGATCGCCGGTTTGATAGAAGATTACAGGACAGTGCGGGTATTGCGTCAGGCTGCGGTTCCTCATTTGGCACCAATGATTTCCTCCATCGGAGCTACATTCATTATGGTCAGCCTGGCCATAAGTGCATTTGGAGCGCAGGTTTCCCGATTTCCACCGAATCTCTTTCCGCTTACGCCGTACCAGGTTACTCAAAATGCGGTCATCTCTCCGATTCAAACCTTGGTGTTAGGCTTGTCCCTTACCCTCATGCTCGCGCTGCATCTGCTCATCAGCCATACGCAAATGGGTCGGGCAATCCGCTCTATTGCCTGGAGCGAACGGACCTCACGACTCCTGGGTATTAATGTGGATCTTGTTATTGCACAGACATTCTTTATTTCCGGTTCCCTTGCAGGAGCGGCCGGGGTGCTCCTGGGTCTGGCATTTAATAGACTCGAACCCACCATGGGGCACGAAGTGGAATTGGCCGGATTGACCGTCATAATTGTAGGAGGAATGGGAAGCATCGGCGGTGCCGCTTTGGCGGCGTTTCTCGTCGGCATGATCCGTGTACTCAGCGTCGCCTATATCGACAGCAGCTTTCGCGATGCTTTTGTGTTTGCTCTGCTGATCCTGGTTCTTCTCATTCGCCCGAGCGGCATGTTCGGCCGGAGCAAAACCGTCAGAGCGTAACGGAAACAAGCGGTTTCCGTACTTCAGCTACTACGGGTTCCGAATGGGAACTCGTTCACAAACGAGACAGTAAACGATTGTATGCCTGAATTCATCGCACATAACATCTCCGTCATCAATTTTGTTCTCATCAATATGGCTCTGGGATTGAGCATCTACTTAACCCTTGCTACCGGCCTGCTGTCACTGGCAAACGCCGGGTTCATGGCTATTGGTGCATATGCCACGGCCATTCTGATAACGAAGCTGCAATTTCCGCTTTGGTCGTGTCTCCTCGTCGCGGTTTTACTGGGCACTCTGGTGGCTTTGCCCTTTGGAATGCTCGTGCTGAGATTACGGGACATTTACCTGGCCATAGCGACTCTGGGCTTCGGCGAAATCGTCCGTATCTTCGCTCTCAACGGAGACAAACTGATTCGGACATTCAGCGAAAACAAAGATCTAGTGGTTTTCAACGGTGCGGAAGGCATAACACTTACCTATACCACTCCGGCGGCCATACTTGGGCTACCCGAAACTACGTGGTACATTTTGCTCTATGTAATCGCTCTAATATATATGCTTGCGACTCTTCATTACTCCCGATTCGGTAGAGTCATGGCCTCCATTCGCCAGGACGAAACAGCCGCCTCAACCATCGGCATAGATGTGGTCCGGTACAGACTTCTGGCATTCGTGCTTGGAGCCGCCATTGCAGCCGGAGCCGGTGCTCTGAGCACACCCATAGTGAGAGTCATCGACCCGCACAATTATGTATTTAGTCGAGCCGTGGATATTCTTGCTTACGCCGTTCTCGGCGGTATGACCCAGTGGATAGGGCCTCTAATCGGCGCAACCGTCCTGACCACTCTGCCGGAATTTCTCCGGTTCTTAAAAGATGAACGGGATATCGTAAACGGTCTCATAATAATGATCTCCATAATTTTCTTGCCTGCGGGACTGGCGGATCCTCGCATCTGGAAAACCCTCGGAAGAATCTTCACGTTCAGGGCCGCACCGAAAACAAATAAAGCCTAAGAGAGCCGATAATTGGTCAAGACAACCCGTGAAACACTGCTTGAGTTAAAAAAAGTCACTCGACGATTCGGCGGCCTTATGGCCCTTGACGATGTTTCTTTCAAAGTTCCCGGCGGCTCCATCTGCGGGCTGATAGGACCCAACGGGGCGGGAAAGACTACCCTGATAAACGTGATTAGCGGCTTAATCCCGCTCACCGGCGGGGAAATATTGCTCGAAGGTAAAACCATAAACGGATTGGCCCCTCACAAGATCGCCAAGATGGGTATTGGTCGGACGTTCCAAAATATCAGGTTGTTCACGGAACTCACGGTCTTAAGCAACGTGATGATCGGCTACCATATG
The DNA here is from genome assembly GCA_964613745.1 of uncultured Syntrophaceae bacterium. Lineage (GTDB taxonomy): Bacteria > Desulfobacterota > Desulfomonilia > Desulfomonilales > Desulfomonilaceae > CAZTJA01. The sequence continues at coordinate 4,451 of CAZTJA010000079.1, read as the reverse complement.
AAACTGAATGGGACGGTGCTGGAAGCCCTGTTCCGTCTCCCACGCAGCAGAAAGGAAGAAAGCCTCTCAAAAGAGGGAGCCCACCAACTTCTTAAGCGATTACGTATGGAGCATCTTGAGACGACCTTGGCCCAGGCGCTTTCCTACGGTGATCAACGACGCATCGAAATCGCAAGAGCGCTCGCCTCAGACCCGAAGCTATTGCTTCTGGACGAACCCGCCGCCGGTATGAATGCCACGGAAACGGATCAATTGACGGAATTTCTCATGGAAGTTCGTGAATCATCAAATGTAACTCTGCTGGTCATTGAACATGATATGGACATGATCATGCGGTTAAGCGATTCCGTCGTGGTCCTGAATTTTGGAATGAAATTAGCTGAAGGACCGCCGGATGCTGTGCGTGAAAATCCACAGGTAATCGAAGCGTATCTGGGAGAGCAAGATTGAGTGCCGGCATAATTGCCCATGTAAAGCTGCTGCACGACGGAACGGATATCGGTGTTATAGATGCTCAAAGTAAATGACTTACATACTTCGTACGGAGCCATAGCGGCATTGAAAGGAATTTCTTTTGAAGTTGCCGGCGGGAGTGTTGTCGCTCTTGTGGGATCGAATGGTGCAGGGAAGTCAACCGCCCTCAACACAATAAGCGGACTTCTTCAGCCGAATCGTGGATCAATTTCTTTTGAAGGGACGAATATAACGGGTTGGCGTTCCGACAGAGTAACCGCCCTCGGGATCGTGCAGGTACCGGAAGGTCGGCAGGTATTAGGTAGTCTCACCGTCGACGAGAACTTGCTCATAGGAGCTTATTCCCGCAAGGACCGCAACATTTCAGAAGATATTCACGATATTTACGAACGCTTTCCACCTTTAAAGAAACGCAAAAAACAGCTTGCGGATTCTTTGTCCGGCGGTGAACAACAGATGCTCGCTCTGGGCAGAGCACTTATGGCAAAACCGAAGCTGCTCATGTTGGATGAACCGTCTTTAGGTTTGGCTCCCCTTGTGGTCAAAGAAGTCTTTCGGATAATTGTTGAACTCAAAGAACATGCCACGATTTTACTCGTTGAACAGAATGCTCGAAAAGCCCTTCAGATTGCTGATTATGCCTATGTAATGGAGGGAGGCCGTGTCGTTCAAGAAGGTCCTGCAGAGCAACTGCGGGGGGATGCACGAATCGTGGAGGCCTATTTGGGGCGTAAATAGTCGACACAGGGGGGTGAGCGCACGTGAAGTCTTATTGTATACTGAGCATTCTTTTGTATCTTGCGACCCCTTTCTCCGCTTTCGCAACAGATTGGGTCTTCAGAGGCCAACCCAAGGACGGCGGCGAACACTACATCGACCAATCCCAGGACGCAGCAAATCGAACACAACGCAAGAAGCTTCTCTCCGACTGTGACGGCCTGGTTTCCCGGCTAAACATCATCGCCCCACATCAATCACAAAAAAAACCTATTGACGCATCCAATGTGCCCGCCCTGAGTTCATGCGGCCTCATCTTCGGAGTCGATCATCAGGAAGAAAAATCGACAGCGTGTCTACGGTCTGCTTTGGACGTTGCAACGTCCACCGGCAATACTCTCGAACAAGCCAACATCTTAAATTATCTGGGCATTGTTCATGCTCTTTGGGGCAAATTTTCACAGGCATTGGATTACCACGAGCAATGCCTGAAACTTTGTTCAACGATTCCAGGCGGCAGCAAGCTTGAAGCCTCGGCATACAGTCAAATCGGCTTAATCATGATGTTTTACGGGGATTATAAAAAGGCTTTTCATTCATTGAATAAGGCTCTAACTCTCCAGGAATCCGATCCTTCTCAATCTTGGCTGATTCTGGATAATCTTGGACTTCTAAGCGAAGCATGTGGACGTTATGATCAAGCGTTGATGTACTTTCGGCAGTCAATTGACATTAAACGCCGACTTGACTTGTACGGGGCTCAGGTGGCTTCCCTCAGTATGATGGGGAGAGTGCAGGACAGGCTCGGCAATACCGGTGAAGCCTTACAGTCGCTTAATGAAGCGGTGAACATTTGCCGGGAAAAAGCGTTGCCGGCCGACTACGTTATTGATCAAATCGGAAACTTACTGTTGGATCACGGCGAAATAAGTAAATCCGAAGAGTTCATCAAACGTGCAGGCTTTTGGCAATCACTGGGTAGATTATACGTGTCGAACGGTGATTACCGGAATGCGGAGATTGTATACAACAAGCTGCTCAACTATTCCGTCGCGAAAAAAATCCCTGATTATCTGAGTGTAGCCCACACGGGCCTGGGTACCGTAAGCGAGGAACTGGGGAATTTGCAAACGGCTGCCGATCACTTCAGAAAGGCCATTGCCCTGACCGAGTTGATCCGGCAAACATTGAGCGATTCAGAAAGAGTAGAGTTTTTCGATGCACGATCAGGCGGGTTCTACAGGACGGCCCCGTATAAAGGACTGGCCAGAGTGCTCGTGAAAATGAATAAGCCTGCCGAAGCTCTCAAGGAATCGGAATACACCAAGTCTCGA
>CAZTJA010000079.1:0-1826 GCA_964613745.1 uncultured Syntrophaceae bacterium | reverse complement strand
ACTCGAAACATTAATAAGGAAATTCAGAGACTCGTTTGAAGTGAATTCAACAGGTTCATTGAAAACAAAATTGGAGGAATTTAATGGAGCGGCAGGATACGAACTATATAAATTGCTCTTGGAACCTGTCTTAGTCGATCTTCCTCCGGGTGTTCCCGTCAAAATAGTTCCGGACGGATTGCTTGGAGTGCTTCCCTTTGAAGCCTTGATTATAAGTCACGATTTCAAGATAGACAAAACAGGCGATTTTCCGAAGATAACGGCTGAATTTTTCGGAGATCGGAATCCCGTCTCATACATCCATTCCATAACGGCACTGAGCATACCAAGGTATCTGGGGAGAGAAAAAGCCTCTTCGGATAAATTGCTGGCTATTGTAGACCCCGTTTTTTCCGTCAAGGATCCGCGACTGGCTCAGTTGCCGAACACGGTGACAACCGCAGGCAAGGAATCCCTACAATTTCTGAGCTTCCTAAATGACAACGGTTTCAGATTGGAAAGATTGCCTCTCACGGGACGACTCGGTCACAAGCTCAAAGAATCATCTCCTCAGAAAACCGATCTCTTCGAAGGTATTCGTGCTTCAAAGAAGGCTCTGCGAGAAAACCCGCTTGCCGCATACGACTCCATCCTGTTTGCAACACATGGCTGTTATGACAGGACCATTCCCGATATTAAGGAGCCTGTCCTTTTTTTAAGTCCGGCCTTGGATCAAAATCCGGAAGATGGTCTGCTGCGGCTGACCGAAGTCATGGACCTGAAGATCAACGCGAAGATAGTAGCCCTCACGGCTTGCGAAACAGGCCTGGGCCGCAACATATCCGGAGAAGGAATTATGGGAATGGGCAGGGCATTTCAATATGCCGGTGCCGAGTCGGTCATAACGTCTCTCTGGTCCGTTGCTGAAGAACCATCAGTAGCCTTGATCGAGAATTTCTTCGACAATCTGCGTGCCGGACAATCTCAATCTCAGGCGCTACTCACCGCAAGGCAAACAATCAGAAAATTGGGATATGATCATCCCTTCTTTTGGGCGGGATTTATTCTGGTCGGGGATGTATCTCGCTAGTACGTTCAGGGCAGCGAGATCCGTATTTTGTAGCATATACTTTGGTGAATTCAGCTCCCAAATAAAAGACCTGAGCCGAATAATATACCCAAACAAGGAGAAAGAACAGGGACCCTGCAGCTCCATAAACCGACTGGAGAACCGAAGAAGTAAGATACCAGGCGAAAACATATCGTCCTGCCAAAAACAACAGCGAAGTAATTGCCGATCCTACAAGCACGTCCTTCCATTCAATATCAGTGTCGGGAATGAGCTTGTAAATGATCACAAGCAGTACCGGGACCATTCCAAACTGGGTCAGAAGATTCAAGTAATTTTGGAAACGAGCGAAAATGGGAATCGTACCGGTAATAAATGAGCTTACCGCCGCCAAAATGGTGTTGGTGACAACGGAAAACAGGAGCAACGTTCCGATTCCGACTACGCAGATGAATGATATTACCCTGGCCTTAATCCATGTGATAATGCCGTTCTTTTCGTGATAAGACACATGCCAGATCACGTTCAGAGATGACTGCAGCTCGATGAATACCGCGGTAGCGGCTACGACCGCCCCACCAATAGCCACAATGGACAACCGTCCGTCGCTTAATTCGGAACTAAAAACACGCACAAGATCCGCCACATACTCCGCAGATTGAGGATTCACGAGGTATTCAAACCGAGAAATCAATTCCGATTCCGCCCGAGTATTGCCGATTATGAAACCGGCAATATTGAGAGCCATAAGAAAAGCAGGGACTATGGAGAACATGGT
>CAZTJA010000078.1:0-15038 GCA_964613745.1 uncultured Syntrophaceae bacterium | reverse complement strand
TTTGCCGCCGGGAATCTCCTTTGAGTGGACGAACATGGCCTTTCAGGAAAAGAGAGCCGGCGGAACGGCGGTTCTGACTTTTATAGCGGCAATTATTGTTGTGGTCCTTATCTTGGCCGGTTTATATGAAAGTTGGTTGGATCCGATTTCGATCGTGATGATTGTGCCTCTTGCCGTCCTTGGCGCAGCACTTGGCCTTCTTATTATGGGCATGGACAACAACGTGTACACACAGGTTGGACTGGTGCTCCTTGTGGGGTTATCCGCAAAAAACGCAATTCTCATTGTGGAATTTGCCCGGGATCTCCGAGCCAAAGGAATGGGAGTACTAGAAGCGGCCGTAGAAGCTTCACGTCTGCGGTTCCGCCCTATTCTTATGACATCGTTTTCGTTCATCCTTGGGGTGCTTCCTCTGGTTACGGCAACCGGAGCCGGTGCAGTCAGCCGCCAATCAGTCGGAATGGCCGTGTTTGCCGGGATGCTCGGCGTTACGATACTCGGCGTATTCTTCACTCCCGTTCTCTATGTCCTGATGCAGAAGCGAGAGAAGAACAAGGTTTAAAATCGTAATAAGCTCGGAATGTAGAGATTAATGTGATTTGGTGCGGGTTGCCTGCGTTTGTAAGTCTAATTACCTGTGATTTTCGTCTCCGAAAGGCCCTTCATGTAGTTTACCGCTCCGCTGACCATTCCTTCTGCAATTTTGTCTAGGTGGTCAGGGTCTTTGAGCTTCAGGCTTTCCCTTTTATTACTGAGAAATGCACATTCCACCAATACAGCAGGCATTTTGCATCCCATGAGCACGCAAAAGGGTGCCTGACGGACCCCACGTTTTTTGCTCAGAGACATCGAAGCTTCCAAGGCATCCTGAACTGATGCCGCCAACTGGGCGGATTCTTTCTTCTTGGATGCAACCATCAACTTTAACAACGTAACTTGAAGGTCGGACATTTTTTTGATGGACAAACCGTTCTCCTGCGCAGCGGTTTTCATCTCTCGGTTCGATCCAGCGGTGTCCAGATAATATGTTTCGATTCCCCTTGAGCTTGCGTCCCGGTGGGAATTGCAATGAATGGATACAAAGAGATCAGCGTCAGTTGAATTCGCTACAGCAGCGCGATCGTCCAAAGACATAAATTTGTCTTCTTCTCGAGTCATCAAAACTTCTATATTGGGGTTGACTGAGAGCAGCTTTTTGGCACGCAAGGCTAGATCCAAGGTGACGGATTTTTCTTCCAGGGTGCCGTCACGCGAAATCGCGCCGGGATCTTTTCCACCATGACCCGGATCCAGGACTATGACGAACTTGCGTCCAAGTTTAATTTCTTGGATCTGAGTCCTATGAGCTTCAGCTGCTTGTTTGCGCATGATGAGGATGTTTTTAAAGTCCGGCCCTTTTTCTTCCATCTTAGAGTGAACTGGTTGAGTCTTTTCATCCTGGGACCCTTCCTTCGCGGTAGGGTCGGGTTCAGGTTTTTCCTTTGCTGCGGGAGTTGGATTATTTGATGGAACTGACGGCGGATTCCGGTCGGATTTTTCCACAGCTTCAACAGGTTCAGAAGGTTGAACGAGAGAAGTGGGGCGGGAAGAGGGTTCAGGAATATCGTTTTTACCTGGACCAATAGTTGTCTCTTTGGATCCGGGCGTATCCGTCCGAGGAACCGGTTCTTCATGAATTTCATTGATTATTGCGGCCGGGTTCGGAAGGAAATATCTCGGCAAAGAGGCATATTGTTTATGCTGTTTTTCATACTCTTTCCAATAAGGATTGCCCAAAGGTACGCCGGAGCCGGTTTGCGCCGGAAGTCCGTATTCAGGTTTGTCGTCAACTTTTTCGGCAGTTTGAGGCGCCCGGTTAAGCTGATCCGTCTTGGTTGATGAATGTGGTGGTAAATCGGGTCTTTTGGATGCAATCGGAGCGGAGTTTACTTGCGCTTTCTTCCTCTGAATATCTACTTCCTTGAGAAGCTTGAGCGCCGGAATAAACAACTTATGGTGAGAGTTTGTACTTCGTAAAAACTGATTGAGATGATCTGATGATTTTTCCAGTTCATTAAATGCACCGGTTTTCTGGTACTCCCGCCATGAATCTTGGGCTGCCGAAAAAAGAGAATCAGCATTTGCAGAGGCAAGTAGAAATCCGGTTGAGCCATTCAATCGCGGCAAAAGCCTGCCGCTGTGGGAATCGGTAAATGAAGAAAAGTGCTCCAGCCGGGTTTCGGCAATGGCGGTTCCGCAAGAACTGATCCCAGATATAAGCAAGAGACAAGATAAACCAATGTATACGAGATGACTTTTTATCGGACAATCTCCTAAACTCACGAGAGTTACGATTTCATTATCTGTTTTGGTTTTTCATCGGGTTGAGAGGGACCTTTCCGTTTGTTCTCTTTAGTACGGACGTTTAAAACACGACTTTCGTATTCAGCAATTGCGGGACATGTGTTCGAGATCTTGGAATGGAGTTCTTGGGGAATGAGGATTGGGGCTTTCTTAAAAATTTTGAACAAGCAGCACCTCCCGAGTTTGCATTACGGAAATTATAATACACAAACTCGGGAGGTTCAAGGGTATTTCAATATTTTACTTGAAATAGATTATGTATCACTACTATATTATTGCTTATGTGTGCGTATGTCCATGGTCTTCCGATTCATGATTCTCATGGTCATGTCCGTGATCTTGCGGATCATCCGAGTGAGAGTGCGAATGTGTATCATCAGAATGATCATGTGAGTGGCAATGGCAATGCTCATGGGGATGGGCATGGCAGTGTTCATGCTCGTGCGTGTGCTGTTCAGTGCCGTGTGAATGGCCATGAGAATGTTTATGGTCGTGAGGATGTTCGTGTTGATGTTTATGATCGTGCGAGCCTTGCATGGCAATCTCCTTCTATGGGTAAAATTCGATACTCTAAATAAAATAGATTCACTTCATATCTAAGTCAATGTTGCAGTAAGCTATAGAAAACGGCAATATACTGATCACCAGTTCGGGGTTCAGGTAAGAAATCGATATCGGCAAAATAGTTAGTGCATGGGAGATCCTGATGCAAAAGGGATTGTTTTTGTTAATTATGGGTGACGCCGCCGACAAGCATATAATCGCGGCCGGTCAGGCTTTGAGAGTTTTAGGAAATGATCTTAGGGTGAGCGTGCACAATTTCGGAGATCCGATAATGGAATTCCAGCCATTAATGCAGTTCGAAAAGTTCCGAATGGCGGACTGCAGAAACTTCGGTAAGTCTTCTGCGAATAATTCATGGTTGAAGTTGTGGGACGATTTTAATGAATGTCTGAAAACGAAGAATTTCGCGATGATGATTTTGCTGAGGATTGCGGATCCAATTGATTCCGGCGTAATTCAGGACCACGAAGTTGTTCAACAAATTAAGGCCTATGCCGAAACCGATTTCCTGATTATTGATGATGGATTACATTCCAGTTTGATGGAATCCGCAGATTTGATCACTGACGTGAAAGCGCTAAAATAAATAATTAAGGCCGGTAAATACTTGCTCTGAAATCATCCACGAAAGCATTCACCTCAAGGATGTTTTCTTCGTCGCTGGGCAGTTCGTTCAAATCAATCAGGTCTTCCGTATCTTTCCTGTAGAGAAAAATTACGGTCTTCTTTCGGGGAGATTTGTTGGCCCATGCTTCAGCCACAATGAGGCTACCGAGAAAGGGGCGAAGAAAAGGTTCGTAGCCTTTGTCGGTGAGTTGCATGGTAATGTCGGTACGATTCATAGCTCTCTCCTTAGACTAATCCAATAAAGCTAGGCAAGAATCGCACCAATGATTTAACTATCCGAATTTACGGGATGGCATAACTGCAGCCAATTCTCAATGCCGACATGTGTGTAGGCTTTTTGGGTTTCGGAACTACAGACCGGTAGGATTCCGAACGACTAATTTATCCCCGTCTGACCTGTGGCCCCGTTGTGGACGTTTGGACCAGGTGGATTCTCCTGAGTTCTTTACGCAAAACTTTACCAACAGGACTGCGAGGTAATTCATCGACGAATTCGATTGTTCTTGGGATTTTGTGCGGCGGCAATTTGCCTCGACAGTATTCAATTATTTCTCCCATTCCTGCCGTTTCTCCCTTTTTAAGGGCTATGAAGGCTTTTATGGATTCACCTGAAGTCTCATCGGGAACTCCCAAAGCGCACGCTTCCAACACTTTGGGATGCGAAAAGAGCACTTCATCAACGTCACGGGGGAAAATGACTTCACCATCGGATTGTATGAGATCCTTTTTGCGGTCAATCACGTAGAAATAGCCATCTGCGTCAATTTTGGCTATGTCCCCGGTCAGCAACCAGCCGTCTTTCAGAACAGAAGCGGTAGTTTCCGGCAGATCCACGTATCCTTTCATAACTTGAGGGCCTTTGACGCACAATTCTCCTGGCGTATCAGGGTCCACGATTTCTCGTGAATAATCTTGAACATCTACGAGCTTGGCGTCAGTATCCGGAATGGGTAAACCGATGGCCCCTTGCTTAGTGATTCCGCCGTAAGGATTGATGTGGCTCACGGGACCACATTCCGTCAAACCGTAACCTTCACAAATGAACCCGCCGGTTAGGCGTTCAAAAGTCTTGATGGTTTCTAGAGGCAGCGGAGCGCCACCGGAAAAGCATCCTTTGAGGGATTTAAGATTAAATTTGTTCAGTGTCGGTTCGTTGAGCATGCCGGTATAGAAGGCCGGCAAAGCGGGAATATAGGTTGCGCTGTATGTATGGATAGCCTCTAGGATGGCTTTTGGCTCAGGAAGCGGCACCACAACATTCGCATACCCGTAATAAGTTGCCATGTTCAACGCGCAGGTCAGACCAAAGACATGAAAGAAAGGCAAGCAGGAAACTACTGTTTCGCGGCCGTCGACGAAACTTGGGAACCAGGAATGCAGCTGCTGCACGTTGGCGGCAAGATTTCGATGTGTTAACTCGACTCCTTTCGATTTTCCCGTCGTTGCGCTTGTGAACAGAATGAATGCAACGTCGTCCGGATCGGGTGTAGCCTTTCTGAATGATGGACCGCCCTGCTCTAAGATCTGTTTGAATTCAAGTACCTGATCGTCTTTGCCGGTATCAAGATGCATTTCCCTTTTGAAGATCGAGAACAACTGCTTTTTGAGGAATGGCAGATAATCCTTGATGTGGCATGAAATAATATTTTTTAAATTGAGACGTTTACTCAGATTGACAATTCTCGGGGTCAATAGATCAAGACATATGGCAAAATCCGAACCGGCCGTCTTCATCTGAAATTCAAATTGAAGATCATCCACTCTCGGGTTGTGCATTACGACAACACCGCCGATTCTCAGAACTGCGTAAATGGAAACCACTGTTTGGATCAGATTGGGCAAGATAATTGAAACCCGCGTGCCGGGTCTTACGCCAAGTTTCACAAGTGCGGACGCGAATTCGCTGACCATTGCATCAAGTTCCGTGTAAGAAAACGTAGTGCCTTGAAACATAACCGCAGGATTCGAGGGAAAACGCCTGGCTGTATTGGTCAATGCATCGGACAAGAGAATGTTTGAATATGATACGGAATGGGGAACCCCTTTGGCGTAGTTTCGCGTCCAGATTTTGTCCATTCTGTCCTCCGAAATTGAAATTAGATCGTCTAGAATCTCAACTGTGCAACATCGAGCAAAGTCATGTCTTTTGGGTAAAACGCACTTATGGGCCCGATTCTCCGGGACTCAAATGTACTCAACACACGGTCAAACCGACGATGAGGTGTGAATTATTGAGCTGGTTTGGAATGAAACAGGATCTTAGTATCAATATACACACAGCACTTTGAGCGGCTAATCGTCACATCCCCTTTATTGCGGATTTTCCGCCAGATAATCAAGGATAAAAACATCTATCAATTCGTCAACTCGCGATTCGATAAATGAAATAACATGTTCCTTTTGAACCGTTCCGTTTTCGACAATCTCCCAACTGGTAGCTACCGTCTTTTCGGAGTTTCTTGCAATCCGGACAACCTCATCGAGCCGCACGGTAATGTGATATGCGCACGTTGAGTGTACCGGAAGTGTTGTAACAAAAATGTGAATCCATGGATTGCCGGGTGGTTCAGGTACATTGCCGATGCCGAGCGCTCTTAAACCGCCGTCGAGAAGCCGGATCACGGTCGCATCCTGCAGGCGCTGTCTTGAAAGACCAAGCTCCACTGCGGACGGTTCAAGTTCATGGACCCAAACAGTAGCCGCCCTGAGTCCACGCAAGACTCGCTTAAGACGCTTGTGTTGATGCATGGTGATATTGCGAGTTGTAATGTGAAGCTCCTTTAGACGGCAACACCATTCAGAATTGCTTGGTCCTGTCAGCACCGGTGATACCGGCCGGCCAGGACTGCGCGACCTAAATTCCTTCGTTCACAGGGCGATCCCAGAGGAAATAAATTCGCTATTGTTACGCTCTTCTGTTGATATGCAATAAATCACCACCTGAAGGTTTGTGGGCCTTAGAGCTAAGCCAATATGATTTAGGTGGGCGAAAAAAGCAACAATTCATGTGGATTGCGTATTTCATGGTAGCAAGCAATACTTGGGCGGAAGGAAAGGAAACGGCGACCTTGCCGGAACGAGCTGTAATCATAGAACAATGATCTGAGGTCAGGCAACTAATGGCGAGATCTGCGGTAAACGTCCGGGACGGGCCCGCTTCGAAACAAAAATCCCGATACTCATGGAGCATCGGGATTTTGTATATTGGCGTCTCTATTTACGTATTAGAAGCAATCGGGAGCGGGGATCGGCTTAGGAATGGCTTTAACTGCCACGGGGCCGGTCGGGCACGCATCTTCTCCGCACCATCTGTAAGCGGGCGGCAACACGACGGCGACTTCGGTTTTGCCGACTATTTCAGATGTCTTCCAGTTTCCACTCCAAGAAACGATAGGAGCGCAGGGGCCACAGCCGATGGGGCAGGAACCTTTTGCTTTTCCTACACAGAGGTCTCTCATGACGTCAACGGTCTTGATGACTCTGATGTTTTCGAGTTTGGGAGCGATGGCATAGGGGGAACCGGGAACAGTGTAGCAAGGACCACATTTCGGGGTTACGCATTTCGGGCCGGAAATTTTTCCCATTTTGGGGCTCATCCATTTGCCCTGCCAGGGAGCGCTCTTGCTAACGAAAAGCTCCTCACATACCGGGGGCAACCCACAATTCAAGGCCAGCGTAGTGCCCGCAAATGCCAGCGTAGCAACGACAACCGTCAGTAAAACCAAAGACTTCTTCATCCTAAACCCTCCTTAAATGAAGCATACTCCAATACAAGAGTTGTTAGACCAAAATTTTCAGTCACCGTAGCATGCGTCTACCCCTGTTGTCAAGAAAAATCCAGGATAGACCAGCGAGGCAACCAAATGTTCATGAATACTTTCACCCGGGGACCCAGCATCCCCGATCAATGATTTACAAAATCTGTCTGTCTCCAAGTAAATCAACTGAAAAAGAATTGCAAGAAAAATCGTCCTCAACCGATCCAAAAATATACGCGCATTTACAATCAAATAGAATAAATATGAAGAGCAATGTAACAACAAATGTCAACCGAACCGGTATTGCTTTGATTTTGAGGCGCGCCCGATGAGCGGCTCTAAATGTACATTATCACTGTGTGGACAAAGGGTTTTCTACCCAGGGTTTTATTTATGTAACGTCTGACACACAACCTTATATCTTCTTTGATTCTCTCCCACTCTTCGACGCTCACGGGATCGAGCAGAGCGAGCAGCTCGGCCAGAGTAGAACGAGCGTTGTCCAGTAGTTCCGGAGCCACTTCATCGAAGGTGACCCCTTTAGATGATAGATCCGGACCGGAGATAAGGCGAGCGGTAGCCTTTTCCACCACAAGCACAACGACAACTATTCCGACTTCGGAGAGGGTTCTGCGATCCCGTAAAACGTCATGTACTATTTCTCCGACTCCCTTACCGTGGACAAACACGCGTCCCGCTTCTAATTGTTCTAGGATTTCGGCTCCGGTTTCAGATAATTCCAGAAGGTCACCATTTCGGGCCACAATTACCCGGTCAGCAGGTATCCCTTCTTCAATTGCGATATGCGCGTGGCGCAACAAATGCCGGTATTCCCCGTGTACGGGTACAAAAATCTTAGGTTTTACCAATCTGATAAGGTATCGAAGTTCTTCTTCGCTTGCATGACCTGAAACATGGACGTCTGAAATTTTTTCGTACATGACCCGAGCTTTTCGTCGGGCAAATTCGTTAATAATGTGGTTTATGGCTTTTTCGTTTCCCGGAATGAAGCGCGATGAGAGCACGACCACATCACCCGGTTTAACTTTAAGATACTTGTGTTTGTCCGATGCCATTAATGAAAGTGCGGACATGGGTTCACCCTGTGAACCCGTAGAAAGCACGACGATTTCATTGTCCGGCAGATATTCCAATTCTTTAATATCAAGAAGAGTCTGAGGTGGAATGGTCAAATACCCGCGCTCACCCGCTATGCGGGCATTTGCGGCCATGGATCGTCCCACAAGAACTACCTTTCGACCGAATTCATAGGCTAAATTCAGCACCTGCTGCATGCGGTGAATATTCGACGAAAAGGTCGCAATAAGAATTCGACCTTTAGCTTCCCTAAAAATCTGTTCGAATGCAGGCCTGATGAGACTCTCGGAAAGTGTGCTGCCCTTTTTTTCTACGTTCGTACTATCGGAAAACAAAGCCAGAACCTGTGCACGTGAGTAACGGGCAACTTTTTCCAAGTCGCAAAGTCTCCCGTCAATGGGAGTCGGATCAAGCTTAAAGTCACCGGTATGGAGAATCACACCTTTCGGAGTAGTGACCGCCAAGCCGACTCCGTCCGCAACGGAATGACACATGGCAAAAAAATCGATGGTGAAAGGACCAAGTTCCACCTGTTTGTCGGTGGAAATGATGTTTCTGTCCGTTTCCCCCAGCATATCGAATTCTTCGAACTTGTATTCAATAATTCCCATTGTGAGGCCCGTGGCGAAGATGGGAACCGGCACTTTTTTGAGCAAATAAGGAAGGGCCCCTATATGGTCTTCATGACCATGGGTGAGAACTACGCCTCTGATTTTCCAATTCCGTTTGAGAAGCAGGTCGAAATCGGGAATTACCAGATCGACTCCGGGCATAGATTCATCAGGAAACATGATACCCGCGTCAATAATGAACGCGTCGTCACCATAGGCAACCACCATCATGTTTAGGCCGATTTCCCCGAGTCCTCCCATGGGGAGAATGAGCAACTTTTTTTTGTCGGTATCTGTCATGAGGAATAAAGCGGACCCTAGACCACGTCCACTAGCGGTTTTCTTCCTTTTCCTTCAGAAGCGATTCCATCTTTGAAAACATTTCCAGAGCGATTTCCGATTGTGACTTCTGGGCTTTTCTTGCGGTATTCCACAATTCCCTGAGCTGTTGTTCCAGACCGGCCGAATAGAACGGTGCTTCCTTGAACATTCTGAAGAACATTTCTTCACCCTGATCCATAAATGTTTGGAGCCAGGTAAAGTTGATGTCGTATGCCGAGCGCATTGCGGCGAACCATGTATCCCAGTTCACGTTTTCGGAAAAACCTGACTTCGGTCCCTGGTATTGCTTCATCATGTCCTGCCAAGGTGACCACATCTTTTCCATGTTTTTCGCCCATTGGTCAAAAATTTCCATGTTTAACTCCTCTGGTGTGTTTGATTCGAGTAGCAAAGTTCCTTAAAAACAATGATTCGGTTCCGCCGGTACAATTAAGCAACTGATTTTATGAATTCAGCGGTTACAACTACATACATTATTCAACAAAGGATCGTTTAAAGCAAATGCACCTGGTACCTCAATGGGGAATTGCTTTTTGGGAATTGAGATTTGTGTGAGGTTTCGTATGTGATGAAAGCATCGACCCCGCGCCGGTATGCGATGATTTTTTACTACCGGCTGAGTATTCGCAGGACTTATCCACCAATTGAGGTTCGCGGTTGTACCGATTGAAGAGATAAAAGGTGGCGGAGGTGCATGGGAATCGAACCCACCCAGAACGTTATTAGCGCCCTGCTAAACGGTTTTGAAGACCGTGGAGCCCACCAGGACTCTACCACCTCCGAAGGTGACCACGTATTTTAAAACAAATTTCTCTTTTTATGAATAGCTTTGTCAAAAGAAAATTCGTGCTCCGGTGAGTATGGCATCAATATGTCCTTGAAAAGCAAGAGACATTTCGTTGTGTGCAGAAAAACCGCACAATTCGCAATTTCGGGGGCCTCGGTTTTTTAAGTAGCACCCGTGAAAAATGGAGCCATCGGGTTCTGCATTCGCCAATAGTTCGTGTATGCAGTCCCATTTGGGTGTCATAAGTTGTCGTAAACTCGTTTCGCTGTTAGCAACCGGATAACCGTCCTTCTTCAGCTTTATAAGGTCCGTCAGTACCGCTTTTCTTTCTTCAACGGTGATGAACAAAGGATCGGGCAAACCGGAATATGGATAGTGAAATTGTATTGTGATTCCCTGCACCAAACCTTTGAGCATGCGGACCATCTCCGGAATATCGTGCTTGTTGAGTGAATTTATCGTAGTGCTGATCATGAGTTTTTTCGGGCCAAAGTGGACGATGTTGTGCATCACCCTATCAAATATACCCTGACCACGAATGCTATCATGAATTTCACGAGTGCCGTCGAGACTTACCCAAACTTTGTCCAGCGGCAGATCGTTCCAGGGAAAAGTTCCGTTTGTGGTGATGCAAACCGATAAGAAAAGTTTTTTTGCTTCAGCGAGTACTTCGTCAATGGTAAATGCTCCGTTTCGCCAAAGGAGCGGTTCGCCTCCTTCGAAAATGATGATTTTAACTCCCATTGACTTGAGTTTTTTCAGGATTTCGATGACCCGACCAAAAGTAAGATCATGATCCCCTCGCCTCCAGTAGGGGCAGTGAGCGCATTTGAGATTGCATTTGTTCGTTATCTTGAAGCCTGCGAGAACAGGTGTTTTTGTCTTGAAAAGAGTGTAGCGGGCAAATGGGCCGGCAAAACCGACCAGCTTTTTAATTGTTTGATATGATAGGATGTTCATTCGCTTCTTGGAAAAAAGTAATATTGTTTCTTACATGAGCAATCGCCGAATCGGAGTTCACGTGAAAACTACATGTTATTACGAATCGCCTCTCGTTGGGACACTTGAATTAAAAGTCGATGACGTAGGAGTATCCGAAATCTCATTTGTATCTCCTCATCATCAGCTTCCGGAAGCTTTACATGATAATCGTCTAATGGAATGCCTGATCAAAGAATTGGATCTCTATTTTGCCGGCGAACTCCAGTCTTTTACCGTCCCATTGCATATTCCCAAAGTTGGACAATTCACGGAGAAGGTCTGGAGCGCGCTGCGTAAAATTCCTTACGGTAAAACTACATCGTACGGGGAAATTGCTACAGAGATTGGTTGTGAAAGAGCTGCTCGAGCAGTGGGAACTGCGAACGGCAAAAATGTACTGCCTATAGTGATTCCGTGTCATCGGGTGATTCATGCGGATGGCGGTCTTGGAGGTTATAGTTCAGGATTGGAAATCAAGAGAAGGCTTCTTGAGCTCGAGGGCGTTCGGATTTCAAAAGATTCATGACTTCAAAAATTGACTTGCTCAAAGTTGCCTGATAGTTTACAACAATAATAGAGTAATTCGCGTCACGGGTATCCGTAAGGATTCAAGGGAAAACGGTGCAAGACCGTTGCGGACCCGCCGCTGTTACCGGGGACAAAGACTGCATTACCACTGTCGCAAGATGGGAAGGGCAGTCGGCGGATGAACCGGAAGCCAGAAGACCTGCTTGTGACGTAAATGTCGGCTCTTCGCGGAACGGGAGTTCGGCACTATCGGGATGGAACACGGCATCCTCGGACCTTATGGTTCGAGGATTTTTTATTCCCATCGATTTAATCTTCTTTCCCATCCATTCAGCCCGACTGTAGCCGTTCCTCATCAAAACTGATTATGTTCGGAGTTTTTTCTTGGCACGTGTAATTCTCGTAACCGGCGGCAGTCGTAGCGGTAAGAGTCGTTTTGCCCAGGAATTCGCGGAGTCAATTCAAGGTAAAAGGCTATTTATAGCTACGTGTCCGGTGACGGATGCCGAAATGCAGGAAAGGATCGATCGCCATCGGCAGGCCAGATCGGCTCACTATTGGTCGACTGTTGAAGAGCAGCTCAATCCGGGAAGAGCAATCCAAGAGAATCCTAATTGTTCAGTATATTTAATCGATTGTATAACGCTCTGGATTAACAATCTTCTGTACTATGCCGAGCAAAATGGTGCAACGCTGACGGAAGAACATGTTGCTGCGGAATGCAGCCGATTGGGTGAAGTTTGTTCCGGGATCCAAGGCACGGTTATCATGGTTACAAATGAACTTGGTTCAGGAATCGTGCCTGATAATCCGATTGCACGAAAGTACCGGGACCTGGTGGGTCGCTGTAATCAGGAAATTGCGGCGATTGCTCATGAGGTATATCTGGTTGCCTGCGGGCTGCCTCTACGATTGAAGGGTAAAAAGATCGGAGCTTGAAAGACTGATGAGCTTGCTTGAAAATACAATAAACCGCATCGGGACACATAATGATGAGGTCAAGTCGGCCGCCAAGAATCGATTGGATCAACTGACGATGCCTCATTGGGCATTGGGTCGCATCATGGATCTTGGATTGGAGCTGGCCGGAATCACCGGTTCGATGGCTCCCGACCTGAAGAGGAGAGTAGTGGCGGTCTTTGCAGGAGACCACGGAATTGCCGCAGAGGGAGTGAGTAAGTATCCTCAGGAAGTCACCGTGCAGATGGTGCGCAACTTTTTGAACGGTGGTGCGGCGATAAACGCGGTTTCAAGGGTGGCCGGCGCCGACGTTGTTGTGGTTGATATGGGTGTTGCCGGCGATCTGAGCGATGTGACGGAACGAGAGAATTTTCGGGTCAAGAAAGTGTCTTCAGGGACGGCCAACATGTTTATCGGCCCTGCAATGACACTCCAGCAGGCCGTCGCGTCAATTGAAGCGGGAATAGAAATAGCGGACGAGCTTGCCGGCCGGTATGACGTGATGGCAACCGGCGATATGGGTATCGGCAATACCACAGCGAGCAGTGCGATCACTTCGGTAATAACGGGTCTGCCCTGCGCTTCCGTCACAGGCAGGGGTACAGGCATAGACGATGACCAGTTTGCGAGTAAATGCGACATAATCACAAAGATACTGGAGCTGAACCAGCCGGACCGATCCCAGCCACTGGAGATTTTAGCCAAAGTCGGTGGATTTGAGATCGGTGGGATAGCGGGATTTATACTCGGGGCTGCGGCCAACCGTAAGCCCGTTGTGATAGACGGATTTATTTCCACCGCCGGGGCTCTGATTGCTCATGAGCTATGTCCCAAGGCCGCTGCTTTCATGATCCCAGGTCATAGGAGCGTGGAACAGGGGCATAGGGCGGCATTGAGCTACTTAAAAAAGGAACCGCTTTTGGACCTCGATTTGAGGCTTGGAGAGGGCACCGGAGCAGCTATGGCGATGCCGCTTTTGGATGCGGCCGTAATGGTTATGACGAAGACAGCGACATTTGAGGAAGCCGCGGTTTCCAAGGCTGATTAGGAATGAAAATCAGCCTGGATTCACCTTTGCCGGACGACCTTGTGCTTTCGTGAACAATGGTACGAGGTTCGACATTTTGGCTTTGGATTTTTTGCTTTGAATGCAGGCCGGAAGGGAAGGCAAGAGAGTATATTCCTGCTTTCGCAGGATTAAAGATTATTGGAGTTATTGATGTACACTCCGCAGCATGGCGGAAATTTAGATTACCTTTCTAAGATTTCAGGTATACCTGCCGATCGGATTCTTGATTTTTCAGCTAATCTCAATCCATTGGGTCCGCCTGAATGGTTCAGATCGGCAATCGAATCGTCGCTTTCGTCGATAGTAAATTATCCTGATCCTCTGAACAGCGGATTGATTGCCGCAGCATCGGAGCGATACGGCTGCGAGCCAGGCGATATAGTATTCGGCAACGGATCCACGGAACTCCTGCACCACCTCGTTGCGCTCATTGACAGATTGGCTTGGATCGTTCCCCATCCTACCTATTCCGATTATTTTACGGCTCTGGATCTTGTTGGTGCTGATTACGTACCTATTCTCAATAAGGAAGCGAACGGTTTTGAGCTGGATTTTGACGAGATAGCTTCTGCAATCGAAGGGGACGAAGGTGTAATAATCTGCAATCCTAACAACCCGACGGGAAGGATTGCGAACCCGGCGAAGCTCAGGTCCTTCATAGAACAGAATTCCGAAACTTTCTTTATCATAGATGAATCCTTCGGTGATTTTGTGGAAGGCTTTGATTCGTTCATACCGTCCAGACCGGAAAACGTGGTGGTGCTCAAATCTCTTACCAAAATCTATGCCGTTCCCGGCTTGAGGGTCGGGTGTGTTTTTTGCGATCAGCAGATTGCTACTGATTTGAGAAACATGGTTCCATCCTGGTCCGTGAATACGTTGGCTCAAGTTTTCGGGGAGCGGGCTTTGCGGGATATGGACTATGTTGCGCGGACCAAGGAGTACGTGAGCCGATGTAGGACGGAGCTTGCCTCCATGCTGAACGGCATTCCCGGTCTGAAAACATACCCCGCGTCGGCAAATTTTCTTCTTGCAATGATCACTCGTTCCGATCTTACGGCCGGCAAGGTTGCGGATAGGATGCTCAAAGAGCATGGGATTGCAGTGAGGGTATGCACAAACATATTTGGACTGGATAACAGATTCTTGCGCTTCGCGGTGAGAACTGAAGCCGAAAACATCAAAATGGTGGAAGCGCTGGAAAAGGTTTTCGAATACAGGTCCGGAAGGCACAGGTCCAAGCCGAAACCCGCAATAATGTTCCAGGGGACATCGTCGAATGCGGGCAAGAGCGTCTTAACTGCGGCAATGGGGAGAATACTGCTGCAGGACGGCTACAGAGTCGCTCCGTTCAAGTCCCAGAACATGTC
>CAZTJA010000077.1:13696-15134 GCA_964613745.1 uncultured Syntrophaceae bacterium | reverse complement strand
GGCAAATTTAGCTCTGGGAAAGATAGTTTTTCCTGTCCGGGATTGTCGCCAATATCATCCCGCATCGATTCCATCTGTTTAATGAGTCCGCTTGTGGAATTGATTTGGACATCAATTTCGCTAAAGGCTTTTTCCAGAGACGATCTCCAATTCTTTCCCGTATCAGCGACAATGTCATTGGCTTGTGTTATTTGGTCCGACAGGTCCGTTCTGAAACGTTCCAGTATTTCAACTTGTTGCATCAGTGTTTCCTGAGATTTTCTCAACTGCTCGGCTATGCGTAATTTTGCAAGAGAAATCTCTTCACCTGACTTTTCCTTGGCAGCCTTGATTTTTTCTAGTTGAGCTTCTATAGCTTCTTTCAGCTGCAGAATTTTAGAATCCAGTTTTGCAGCGTTCTGCGGGAATGCCGAGGACACAGTCACAAACATGAAAATTGAAAGCGCCAGGCTTACAAAGGATTTCATTGATCTCTCCTGCCATAAGACCCATATGTCTACGCTAGACATTTATATCAAAATAAACCAAATATTACAAGTTATAATTAAACTGAATTCTAGGTATGCTTCTCGCGGAGGGCCGGCTGAATGACGAGATCACTTAACAAAGTTCGAAAATGGCTGTATTCGGAGAGTTTTTGAAGAGTTTCTTGAATATATTTGCCGGTCGTCGGGATTGCCGATAAATAACGATCAGTTCGTCTAACAGAAGTCTGGTAACCGAAGGTTCCTAATGCCTTAATATTTCGCTGAAGTGACATGAGATCAAATATATGAAGGAAACTCGACCATTCGCACTGTTGATCGGTATTCTCAAAAAAATAACGCAAGAGTTCGGTTACCAACTCCTCGGGAAGTTCCATGTATGAATCTCTCAATAGCGAGGCTAAGTCGTATTGAACAGGACCCATCCTCGCATCCTGAAAATCAATCATGTACATGCGCCCATTCTTAATCATGAGATTTCTTGAATGATAATCTCTGTGAGTGAAAACTCTGGGCTGATCAGCGAGTTTTCCGCACAGGTCTTCAAAAAAAGAATACAACTCTTGCCGGACATGATTCGGCAGCAAAATGCCCGCAAAATTCTCTACAAAATGAGTTACAAAGAAATCCATTTCAAACATAAGTTTGTTTCGGTCAAACGCTAACGAGAAGGCTGGACATCCTGAGTGCAGATCGGCTGTTCTCCTGACGAGTTCAATGAGAATTTGGACTGCCTCTACATAGGCCGACTTCAAGTTTTCAAAGTTCGATATGGATATACTTTCGAGGAATTCATCTCCCAAATCTTCCAAAATGATGATCCCGTGTTTTTGGCTGTGATGATAGATTTCCGGCACAGGAAGTTGGAGCCCTCGTAAGAAATGCTGCGTCTCAATAAAGGAACTCTCTTCGTTCTCTCCCGGATTGGGCATGAGCATAGCGATTTTAGTGTT
>CAZTJA010000077.1:0-13596 GCA_964613745.1 uncultured Syntrophaceae bacterium | reverse complement strand
AGGAACTCTCTTCGTTCTCTCCCGGATTGGGCATGAGCATAGCGATTTTAGTGTTTCCAAGATTGTAGCGAATTCGATAGTATGTTCGGGTAGACGCGTCTCCCGCCAACCGGCTCAATTCTTCAATACTCCCAAACACTGATGCTACGCTACATATGGAATCCTTAGGGACCATCATGATATATGCACCGAGCCGTTTGTCGTCACCACCATGTTGCTCAAATGTCCCTGGACCTTTATTCCATTGCCGATAATGCAATTGTTGATTTCGGAACCGTCCTGGATCATCACATCGTCCCAGAGTATACAATTTTCTATCCGGCAGTTTCTGCCGATTGTGCAATTCCGTCCAATGGAAACACCGTGACATTCCACCGTGGGCTCAACAATGGAATGGTCACCGACCAATACTGATGGTCCACTCACCTTTTGGATCAACTCCAGGTGAGCCTCAAGGTATCGACGGGGATCTCCCAAGTCATTCCAATAGCCCGATACGGGAAAACCGCAAACTTCTTCACCAGAACGAATTGCTTGAGGATAAACCTCTGAATTTATCTCGGAGAATCCGGATTCCGGAATGTAGTCGAATATCCTCTTTTCCATGATATGGATGCCGGTGAACACATAAGTCTGGTCGAGCAGCTTGACTCTGGGCTCAATTCCCTTAAATCCGTAGATCCTATTATTCTCATCAATTCTAATAGGTGTGTAGAGGTAAGGTTCAATCTGGGGATAAATTAAGAGGGTTGCAAGGGGCCGTCTTTCCATGTGGAATTTCAGTGCATCCAGAATGGAAAAATCAGGAATTATGTCGGCATTTGACATGATAAAGACATCTTCATGAAAGAAGTCCTTGTTTTTTCTTAAACCGCCGGCCGTTCCCAGTATAAACTCTTCCATCGAATACGAAATATCGTAACTGCCCGAATATACGTCCACGGCAGTTTTAACGGTGTCGGGCAGATGATGGAGATTGATCATGAAATCGGAACATCCCTGACCGGCCAAGCTGTTGAGTACATGTCCAATGAGTGGTTTGTTAAGAAGGGGAATTGCCGGTTTTGCTATTTCGCAAGTCAAGGGACGCAGTCTCGTGCCGAAACCGGCTGCGAGAATCATCGCTTTCATCAGGCTCTGACCGTTAGAATAGATTGCTTTTCGGCATTTCTCCGTAATGCTAATTGAATCAACTCATCGATCAAGGTAGTATAAGGCAAGCCCGTAGCTTCCCACAACTTGGGGTACATGCTTATGGAGGTAAACCCAGGTAAGGTGTTTATCTCATTTACCAAAATGTCACCATTTTCAGTAAGAAACATATCGACCCGAGCAAGACCGGATCCATCGACGGCCTTGAATGCAGTCACAGCACAATTTTGAGCCTTTTGGATTTGGTGCTGATTCAAAACAGCGGGAATTATTAATTCGGTAGTATTCCGAATGTACTTTTCTTCATAATCATAGAATTCAGCTTTGGGAACTACCTCACCGGGAAGGCTCGCTCGGGGTTCATCGTTACCCAAAACGGATACTTCAAGCTCTCTGCCGGAAATGCCGTCCTCGACGAGCAGTTTTCTATCAAATTGAAGGGCTTTTTCCACGGCCGCCTCGAATTCATAAAGGTTAGCGACTCGACTAATCCCGACTGATGAACCGAGATTGGCTGGTTTGACAAATACGGGGAAACAAGATCTGTTCAGTTTATCGGTAATTTCCGATCTGTTACGATTCCATTCATGTTTTAAGAATGCGAAGTAATTCCCGACTGAGAGGCCCGCATTCAGGAAAACCGCCTTCATTAATGCCTTGTCCATGCCCACTGCCGAAGCGGCGACACCACATCCGACGTAGGGCACACCTGACAAATCGAGCAATCCCTGGACCGTCCCGTCTTCTCCATAAGTACCATGTAGAACCGGAAAGACTACGTCAACCGTAATGTGATTTACACAATCCTCCGAATCTAATCTCAAAAAACCTTTGTCCGTTGGATCAGGAGAAAAAATGACGCGATCATTATAATCGGGAGTAGGTCCGGGATCGAAAGAAGAAACCAATGGAGGACGTCGGTACCACACTCCATCTTGGGTGATGAGGACAGGTAAAATCTCATACTTATTGGGATCCATGGCTTCAAACACTGATTTAGCGGAACGTAACGAAACTTCATGTTCGGCGGACCTGCCGCCAAAAAGTAGTGCAATCTTCAATACGCGCTCAGCCATGGGACCTCCGAATTCTCATTCTGCGGCTGAATATCACAGGAGTGTGCCTACTTCAAGAAGAACCGATCAAGTGCTATGTTTAGATATACGATTCTTGCGGAGATGAAGCCTTAGGACTATAATGACATAACCACGCTAATCCAAGCGACAATCTCAGGAGCAATCAGAATTGATAACCGCCGGCTTAGGAGTCTTGCCGGCATAGGCCGGAGTAATGATATGCCTCTACGCATACGTTCAAAAATATGGATTGAAAATGAAACCGGCAAGTTGATCATCGGCACCGGACGATTAAGGATCCTTGAAGCAATCATGGAAACAGGGTCGATTAATAAGGCTGCTGCAAAGTTAAACCAGCCGTTTCGTGCCGTATGGGGAAAAATTAAAGCAACCGAAGAACGTTGTGGTTTTAAGCTCATAGAGCGTACAAGTGATGGATCTAAGCTAACCAAAGAAGGAATGGATCTTTTTTGGGCATATTCCAGATTAAGGAACAGATGTGAAAAGTTCTCCGACGCACAATTCCGCGAGTTATTCAGAGGAGCCGGGTCATCAGCGGAATATGACGAAAAATATTGAGCCGGATCCTTCTCTGGTACAAGAGTTTCCGATTCTGAGGTTCAAAGATGGGGTACTCGAAAAGACCACCTTGTTTACGGCCAAAGAAGTGCCGTATACCCTTTTTGTCAATGATTATGAAATACTGTCAATAGCGACGTTGCCTACTCACTTGGAAGAACTTTTTGTCGGATTTCTCGTTTCCGAAGGCGTTCTCACGTCACCTCGCCAAATCAAAGTTCTCCATGTTGACCATCCCGGGAAGATTGTGCGGATGGAAATCGATGTTCCTCCGGTTCAATTAGATAAAATACGGAAAAAGGGCATGCTCACCTCCGGTTGCGCAGGAGGACTTACCTTCGCAGTACAAACCGATCCCATTGAACAGCGCTCGCAAATGTCCGTAGTCATCTCTGTTTTGGATATTTTGAACAGAATGCGTGATCTTGACACATTCAAGGGAATCTATGTGATCACGCGAGGAGTTCACGCAGCATCTCTTGCCTCCAAAGACGAGACGTTGCTCATACTGGAAGACCTGGGGAGACATAATGCGGTAGACAAGATTGCAGGCTATTGTTTTATGAATGAGATTGAGACGAGAAACAAAATGCTGTTGACGACGGGTCGAATAACTTCGGAAGTACTTGTGAAGACTGCCCGAAGTGGATTTCCAGTGGTAATCTCAAGATCAAGCGCCAGCGCATTGGCCATTAATTCCGCAAAGCGTTCGTCCATAGATGTGATTACATATGTCAAAGGGCGCAAATTCAACTACTTTAATCATGGTGGAATTGATTTAGTCGAAGTATAAGACCTTAGTTTCCCGTGCATGAAAAAAGGCAACCCAGTTTTCGGGTTGCCTTCTTTTATTCCCAACTTTCCTAATTAAGCAGCTTTTTCCACCCTCACAGCACACACTTTATACTCAGGAATTTTTGAAATAGGATCTAGAGCCGTGTTCGTCAAAATGTTGGCGTTTGCTTCCATAAAATGAAAGCTCATAAAGATAGTTCCGGGTTGCACAACATCCGTTACTATCGCTCTAGAGATAACTTCACCACGTCTTGAGATTATGCGAGCAGCTTCGCCGGATTTTATGCCCAAATGTTGGGCATCCACCGGATTTAGCTCGATATGACCTTCCGGCATTTCTTTGTGAAGTGAAGAGGAATTCCGGGTCATAGTTCCTGTGTGATAATGCGGAAAATACCTCCCTGTAGTCAACTGCATTGGGTATTCATCGTCGGTCAGTTCTTCCGGTGCACGGTATTCGATTCCGTGAAACAAGCCTTTGCCGCGGGTAAATCTATCCTTGTGCAAAATCGGAGTTCCCGGATGATCCTTGGTGGGGCATGGCCAGGAAATTCCTCCGGATTCAAGTCTCGAATAATCGATGCCTCCGTAGCTTGGGGTAACTTGAGCAATTTCATTAAAGATTTGTTCCGGTGAATCATATTGCATGGGTAATCCGAACCGGGAGGAAAGCTCAGAAATAATTTCCCAGTCAGGTTTCGCGTCGCCAACGGGTGCAACGGCTTTTCGTATCCTCAGTACCTTTCGCTCCGTATTTGAGAAGGTCCCGTCTTTTTCTGCAAACGATGCCCCAGGAAAAACCACGTCGGCGAGTCTGGCCGTATCAGTTAAGAAAATATCGATAACGGCCAGAAATTCTGCGGATTCCAAAGCATGCTTTACGTGATTAGAATCCGGGTCGCTACCAATCGGATTCTCTCCCAGGACAACCATCCCTTTAACAGACCCGGTCTCAATCGCATGCATCATTTCCATGATCGTTAGGCCGACCTTGTCGGAAAGGGTGCAGTTCCACGCATTTTCGAATTTCTCTTTGTTCCCCTGGTCTATCACTGTTTGATACGCAGGATAAACGTTCGGTAATCCTCCCATATCACAGGCACCCTGCACATTGTTTTGACCCCGGAGGGGATTCACGCCGGTGCCGTATTTGCCCAGATTTCCGGTTAACATTGCAAGATTCGCCAATGACTTTACATTGTCCACACCGTGACTGTGCTGTGTTATTCCCATTGTGTATAGGATCGAAGCGGACCCGGCGGTTGCATACATTTCGGCCATGCCGACGATGGTCTCAGCGGGAATTCCTGTTATCTCCTCAACCTTTTCCGGAGTGTAGCCGAGTACGACATCCCGAAATTGATCAAATCCTTCAGTTCTTTCTTCCACGAACGTTTTGTCATGGAGGTCACGAGTCAGGATTACATTCATCATACCATTGAGCAAAGCCACATCTGAACCGAGCTTCTGTGAGACATATATGTCGGCTATTGAAGCGATTTGTATCCTTCTTGGGTCTGCTACGATGAGCTTTGCACCTTTTGCTTTGGCTTTATAAACACGATGAGCAATCAATGGGTGAGCAACGGTCGTATTTGAGCCTATGATAAAAATACAATCAGAGTCCTCGATCTCGGCTATTGTGTTCGTCATTGCTCCACTTCCGAAAGCGGCGGCAAGACCTGCCACCGTGGAGCTGTGTCAAAGACGTGCGCAATGGTCGATATTATTTGTGCCGAAACCGGCCCTGCAGAATTTCTGAAATAAATAATTTTCTTCGTTACTGCATTTAGCCGACGTAAGGAATGCTAAACTATCGCCGCCGTGAGTTTCCTTTATCTCCCGCAATTTCGATGCGGCAAAATCCAGTGCTTCATCCCATGATGTTTCCACCAGTTCACCGTTCTTACGGATCATGGGACTTTTCAATCTGGCGGGGCTTTGCACAAATTCGTGAACGTTCCAACCTTTGATACAAAGCTTACCCTCATTCATAGGGTTCGATTTTGAAGGAAAAGTGCCGGTCAGTTGTCCGTCGGTAACTTCCAGCAGCATTTCACACCCGCACCCACAATAAGGGCAGGTAGTTCGTACATAATCAAGATCCATAAGTCTTCTCCTCAAGAAGAAGGTATTTCTCTAGGTAAACTGCATGGCGCCGGTCGGCGCTAGGCGATGGGAACGGCAATCAGCATTGAATGCCGGTACGTTTTTTATCAATGGTAAATTTAGCACTCCGTGCTATTGGAATCAAGAGATAAGACGTGCAGATACGTATGCCGATTGACAAGGACGTCACCATCGTGATCCCTTTAAATACGGCTGGATATCTTGTTTTCTTACGTGTCTTTCATTGACTCAATTAACTGCAATTTGTTAGGCTGTTTTTGTAATTGCAGCAACGGCTAAGTCCGACTTTTCACAGTGCATCACAAGATATTCAGGCCACATCGTCTACATATCGGTCCCTGAACAATGCTGAATGGGGGTGTTTTCAATGGCAGGAGAACTGACGGAAATCATGAGATTGGCCGAATTTTTCCGGGTAGACCACTTTGACGAATCACTTGATGGCCCCGGTCCGGCAGCTCAGGAGCTAGGAGACTCACTCATAGAAGCGTCGCTGGATGGGGACACTGAAATTGTTGACTTGTTGCTGGTGTCAGGGGCCGATCTGGAAGCCGTAAATGATCGTGGAGACACTTCGTTGATTGGGGCTGCATACAGGGGGCACACAGGAGTCGTGGCCACGTTGTTGGACCGCAATGCCGATGTGCACGCGAAGAATCATTTCGGTAATACCGCACTGCACCGAGCCTGTTATGAAGGCCACATGGCCATAGTCGAGTTGCTCTTGAACTATGGTGCGCGAATCGACGTAAAGAATAAATACGGTAACACTCCCTTGATGGAAGCGGCAATTAGCGGCAATTCAGGCATAGTTCAGATGCTCATATCGGCCGGCGCAGATGTAAACGACACGGATTACAACGGCAGTTCACCGTTGATAGCAGCGGCAGGTGGCGGACACAAAGATGTAGTCAAATTGCTGTTGTCCCGTGGCAGCAGAGAAAATGCGGCGAACAAATCGGGAAATACGGCTTTAACAGTTGCTGCCCGCGGAGGATTTACAGGCATCATCGAGTTACTTTTGGATGCAGGAGCGGACATTAACGTGAAGGACAACAGGGGGAATACTGCGCTTATCATAGCTGCCCGCGGAGGATTTCGGTCTACGGTGGACAAGCTTGTTCAGGCAGGAGCCGAAATCGATGCGAGAGATCACTCCGGTAATTCCGCCCTCATGAGAGCTGCTTATAAAGGTCACGGTGAAGTGGTTAGAATTCTGCTCAGTGCAGGAGCTTCGGCAGATTCTGCTGTAACAAGCAGCGGAGTTACCGCATTAATGAAGGCTTGCTATAAGGGCAATTTGAGAGAAGTGAGGCAGCTCGTAGAAAAAGGAGCCGATGTCAACCTGCGCAATAAAATGGGACATACGTGTCTCATGATCGCGGCGCATAAGGGCTACTCGGAAATGATAGGAGTTCTGCTCGGCAGTGGAGCGGATATCACTGCTGTAGATGCAACCGGCAAAACAGCCTTCAGCTACGCTCAATCGAGAGAAATTCAAGATTTGTTGATGTGAACTGCAGTTTATGTTTATCCTATTACACTGGGGTGCTTTATTTGTTGCCCGAAAGATTCTGGACCTAAGCTCATAATTCCTATTATGCGAGTGAGAATTCACTTCGGCCACGTTTAGATGCTAAACACTGAAGATGTAGGTGAAGGATCACCGGGCTGCGAAAGAGTCGATTCTGCGTTTTTTTATAAGCGGAACCTTAGAGAATTCATTATGAGAGTCTTACTCCTGCCAACATGACGACAAAAATCTATCCACGCAAGAGTGCCACACGATCCGATCCTATCGATGGGCTCGTATCATTTGCCGAATCCATTTGTCCTGCGGCCGGCTTCCAAGAAGACGTAACGTTATCGGGCAGTTTCGATGTAACTCCTTTCGGTAGTGATTCCAATTTATTCAAGTTTTTACAAATTTTGCCAATAGGCTGCTTTTTAATAGGTACTGATTTACGCATCTGTTTTGCTAATCATGCAGCGGTTAAATCAGTTGAAGATGCTCACGCGTTTCTTGGGCGAGAGTTCAGATCCCTGTTTCCAGACAAAAGAATAGCTAAGCGAATCGAAAATGTGTTGCTGATGGTGCTTTCCTTTAGGGAATCCTGGATAGCAGAAACAGAACTCAGGATTGGAAATGATTGGATTTGGGGGAAGTGCTTTCTTCTGCCTATCAGGTTGCCATCTGAAAGAAGCATTTTATGTCTTGTGGAGGATCTTACTGCTGAAAACAGAGAATTACGAATCACTCAAACGTATGCTCAGTTAATGAAAATCTTCCCGTGGGGAATAGGCGAGTTTCGTCCCGACCATTGTTTTTCGGTGAAATCTTCCGGCAAGAAAGCTCTTGAAGCATTGCAAAAAGCTAGGCTTGTGGACGGAAATCCGAGTCTCGCCTCAATGCTCGGCTATGAATCACTCACCATGATAGTGGGAAGAACGTTGTCGGATGTATTCTCGTTACAGGAGGCGGAGTTAGATCACCTCAGTAAGTGGGCTAAGAAAGGTTTTTCAGTGATTTCGTTTGAGAAATCTTTGAGTTCACCCACGGACGACACGATTTACCATGAACATACCCTTATAGGAAATATAATCGATCATAATCTATCTAGTTTTTGGGGAGTGGTACGAGATACGTCCCACATTAGGAAAGAACGAGATTTACTCATCAATCAGAATGTTCGGATGGAAGATTACTCAGAGCGACTTAAGACCGTGGTTCGTGATCGCACTAAGGATATCAAAGAATTCAGAAAGCGTGTAGAGGAGAATGCACGAAAGCTGGAAGAAGCCAATTATGCATTAAAATTTCTCATTTCAGGTGTAACGGATCAAAAGGAGTCTGCCAAAAAAGAAGTACTAAACAACTTAAAATCAAAAATTGTGCCGATCATTGATCAGCTTTTGACTGAAAAACTATCGGAACGAGTGCAATTATTAGTCAGCACGCTTGCTAAGAGCGTTTCCGATTTGGCGGACGACGGTCGACCTGAATTACCTCAGGCCCCCATTCTCACTCTTAAGGAAATCCGAATTTGCGAAATGATCATGTCGGGATTGTCCTCTAAAGAAATTGCCGTTGTGCTTGGCGTATCTACCGAGACCGTATTCTTTCACAGGTCAAATATAAGAAAGAAATTGGGTCTCATCGGCCAAAACACGGATTTGGGTGCTTTCATGCGACATCTCAAGTTGTCCGGGTAGATTGGGTAGAATATATACCCGATATACTGATAACAAACTAATATTGATTTGCAGCTAGGAACTGCTAGTCTGTAAAAAGTATAGATTATGAGTCGGGGGGAGTCGAATTGGATGGGGCGGTTTCGCATACACATCGATACCGCCTTCTCTTTTCATTTGGACAACGAAGAGTCTCCTCCTTCTATTGCTTGGGTTAAATGGCCGAACACGGCCCTATTCAATAAACTTCTTACTTGATGTAAGCCTTCAAACGAACAACTTGAGTTGGGGAAGAAAATCGAGGGTTTAGTGAGATTCCGCTCAATCTGGTGGACAGACATTTATGAGAAGTGTTGAAACAAACAATTGCAGTGATCTTGTTTGGAATGCTTGGAAGGGTGATCTGGAAAAGGTCAGATTCCTTCTCATGAGCGGCGAAGATCCCGATTGTGAGGATACTTCAGGGAGAACGCCTCTAATTCAGGCGGCGGGTCGCGGTCACGATCAGATCGTCCATCTATTATTTGATTACGGCGCCGCATTGAACAAATGGGATAGCGATGGCACTACGCCACTTATAAATGCCTGTTCTTGGGGGAAAGAAGGTATTGTCGAGCTTCTGCTGCAACTCGGAGCGGATCCCGATCTGGTCACCCCTGTAAACGGAAGATTTGCCTTACTTGAAGCAGTAATTTGGGGCCATGAGAATGTGGCCAGAATTTTGGCGGAAGAAGCGGAACCTAATCTAACGGATGATGCCGGCAATAGTGCGCTCCACTGGGCGGCAGCAAGGGGGTATCGGAGTATTGCAGAAATTTTATTGGAACAAGGAGCAGAAGTAAATAGAGCGGCCAAGGACGGCTGTACCCCTCTAATGAGAGCTGCAAAAGCCGGAAACATAGAAGTCATTAGGTTACTCCTGAATAGCGGGGCAGATCCGGACGTCAGTGACAATTCAGGTTTCACCGCCATCATGCATGCTTCTGCAGTTGGGAAGGCTGATGCGGTAAAGGTATTGGTGGAGTGTTCAAATCTTGACCTGCAAGACGCTTCAGGAGATACGGCGCTCGTGAAAGCCGCTTACGCGGGGCAAAATGAAATTGTAAGTGTATTGGTCGATTTCGGTGCGGAAATTGATAAGAAGACCAAGTTCGGCAATACTGCACTCACACGTGGAGCATATTCAGGTAAAACTGAAATAGTCCGCCTGCTGCTCAATTACGGAGCTGATTTCAGCAAACGAAACAAGTACGGCAACACTGCGTTAATGGAAGCCTGCCTCGGCGGTCATTTGAATGTTGTTGAGGTTTTGCTTGAATCCGGTGCGGACATTAATGCTGTGGATCGAGAAGGAAAAACGGCATTGTTTTTTGCAGTGTCCGGAAACTCGCTGCCGATAATTAAATTGCTTCTCAGCAGTGGGGCCGATCCCAAACTTCGTGACAAGGACGGAAAGACGGCTCTCAACTGGGCACTTATTGACTATGATTTGGGAGTTTTTCGATTAATTCTTTCGGCCGTTAAAGAACAAGGAACCGAAAACTCAATTCTGGAATCGGCTTTGTACGAGGCGGCCGCAAGAGGTCGCACAGAAGTTTTGCCTGATCTATTGCAGTCCGGGGCTATTCTTGATTCCACCGGCTTCATGGGCTCTACACCACTCATTGCGGCTTCGAAATGTGGACACACGGGAGCGGTCGAATTCATTCTCCGAAATGGGGCCGATGTCGACAAGACGGATTCATCCGGGGACTCCGCTCTGATCAAAGCCTGTTCTAAGGGTCACAGCAACATTGTGGCTTTACTTCTGAAATCCGGATCCAATCCAAATTCTAGAAATGTATACGGCAATACGGCTCTTATGAGAAGCGCGTTTAAGGGGCATGTACCTGCAATCGAGCTTCTTCTTGAATCAGGTGCCGATGTGGATTCACAGAATGATGCCGGATTAACGGCTCTGTCCTTCGCCGCTTACAAGGGCAATCACTTCGCTGCAGGTTTTTTGCTGGAAGCTGGGGCAGATCCGAATTGCCGGGATAAAAATGGAGAAACACCACTTACGAAAGCTGTAGGGCAGGGCAGGCTTGAGACTGTAAAGCTTCTGCTAAGATATGGCGCCGATCCTGCTCTCATGACCCAGAGTGGTTTTTCTGCTTTTGATATAGCTGCTTCTAAGTCTTTCAACGAAATCACAAGTATTCTAAATTCAGCTAAGGAGCTGAATAAGCTAAGCGATTCGTTGTTGAATGAACCCAATACTGTTACGAGAGTCTTGGACAGCATTGCAGCAAGGGGTTTGTTTGGGCAAAACCGAAGCCGTTTCAGGGCTGGTATGTTGGTTAAAGCTGCCGGAATGGGGTTTTCTCATGTGATCGATTATATTTACGACAAAATTGAAGACCCGGCATTACGAAGGACTTTTGGAACAGCGGCACTCAGAAGCGCTGCATTGTCAGGTCAGTACGGTGTTGTAGAAACTCTACTGGATCATGGAACGGCATTCACATTGGGCGGGCCTCTCGCTTTGAAAATGATTCACGGGGCAGTACGTGAAAATCACTTTAAATTAATAGAGCTTTTATCCATACGAGGTTTCGACCTCGAATGTAGAGACGTGAGCGGCAATACGCCGTTAATCGTTGCAGCCGGTTTAGGACATCTCGAAACTGTGGATGCACTTTTGGCGGCGGGAGTGGATCCTGATGCGAAAAACAAGTACGGAAAAACTGCTTTGATTAGAGCCGCGGGCGCAGATCACGCAAAAATAGTACAGTCGCTCATTGATTTTGGCGCAAACATCAATTCCGCTACGCCGAACGGCTATACTGCTCTTATGAGATCCTGCGTCAAAGGCGCGTATTTGACGGCTGAGCTTCTCCTTAAAAACGGAGCTTCTATAGACGAAGTCACAAAGGACGGTTATACGGCGCTGACGCTTGCTAGAACTGTTGCAAATCAGAACCTGGTTCGACTTCTTTCATCCTGGGGTGCAGGAAAATCTGTTCGTGCCGAGCTCAAGAACGCAAGAGTTTCCTCTCATGAATGTTCTGAAAATGAATCGAATATTCTTGTGGGGGGATCATAGATAATCGAGAATGCTAGATGAATAAACTTATTGGTTATGTGACGTATCTCTGAAGGAGCTTCCTATGGACAGGAAAAACAGATTTTTTCCTCCAAATGGAACTGGTTCGGATCCCGATCCGGAACTTCTGCGCGAAACAACCAAAACACTACGTCTCGATGATTTGCTAAACACGCCATTTTTTGCAGAAGATTCCGAATCTGAACAACTCGAAAGTTCGCCTACACTTAAACTGATACGCACATTGGCGGTCCCCATTATTTTGATAGCCCGCTCCCACTCAATCAAATTTGCGAACGCAGCATTTCGGAAGATCGTTCGCGGAGGGTTCAGTCTTAAAAACGCGACCTTTTCATCATTATTTCCGAATCCACGTGAAGCAAGAGAAGCGCAAAAATTACTTGAGACGGTGTTTTTAGAGCGGAAACCCCAGATAAGAGAACGAATCTTACAGGTTTATCAAAATAGAATTTGGGCTCGTATACATCTGCACCACGTCATGATTGGACAGGATCCCATGGTCATGATGCAGATTGAAAACCTGACCGCTCAAAAACAGCTCTTGGCAGTGCAGAAATACAAGAGACTAGTTAATCTGTTTCCTATGGGAATTGCGGAACTTGCTCTCAATGAGCCTCTATATTGCGGTTCCAGTATTTCCGATCAATTGGACGGCATTCTCAACGCCTGGATTGTCGATGGAAACGATAATTTTGCAGAAATGTACAACAGGAGGCAAATCAATGAGCTCCTGGGGATACGATTAGGAACTCTTTTACCATCGGAAGGAAAGAGTCGGCGTTTGTATGAGAAATGGATTAAAAGCCGGTTTCCAATTACCTTTTTTGAAACTAAGGAGATAACGGTAAATAAGGGTAATCTATACTTTGAGAATACATTAATCGGTCATGTTTCCCACGGCAGGCTGCTTGGCTTTTGGTGGTTGAAACGAGACATTTCGGACAAGAAGAGAACCGAAAAGGAAATTCTGAAAGCTCAAAAGCTCGAGTCATTGGGTATTTTGGCCGGTGGAATCGCTCATGATTTTAATAATCTGCTGACATGTATCCTTGGCAACATTACGTTGGCTCAAAATTTTGTTGGAGACGAACATCGATCAAGCGAACGGCTCAAATTCGCTGCAGAAGCTTCTTCCAGAGCCCAGGTGCTCACGCGACAACTATTGACATTTTCCCAGGGTGGCGCTCCCATAAAGAAAACCGGTTCTATTGCAGAGCTACTAACCGATTCTGTTACATTTGCTCTGCGTGGGTCGAATGTGAGATGTGAGTTTTCTCTGCCGGACAACTTGTGGCCGACCGAGATGGATGAGGGCCAAATAAACCAGGTCATTCATAATCTTGTCATAAATGCGATCCAAGCCATGCCCCAAGGTGGCAGTATTTTTATCCATGGGTCCAACGTGGAAATAGGAGCGGATGAGAATATCGCTTTGCGATCCGGGAATTACGTGAAGATTTCTTTCAGGGACACGGGATCGGGCATTCCTAAAAGAAACCTGTCGAGAATATTTGATCCATATTTCACTACAAAGGAAAAGGGTAGTGGACTTGGATTGGCAACGTG
>CAZTJA010000076.1:0-15269 GCA_964613745.1 uncultured Syntrophaceae bacterium | reverse complement strand
TGGCCAAACTCGCCGTTTGCCAGCCGCTTGCTATTAAACCTCCAAATACCGACTCGTTAGCGGCAGTGGGATCGACGTGAAATGGCTGGGGATCATATTTCTGGGCAAAAGCGATAATCTCGGATTCCTCTATGGTGATGCTGCCGAACTCATGAACGGATCCCGGCTCATAGTCTTCGAAGTATCTGTCCTCTATAGGTCTGGAAAAAGTCATGCCAATTACGACTCCTCACAAGGCTCATCTATTGCGGGTAACTCAGATCATCTAAATATTTGGCCAATATTGGATCATTCAGCAATCAAGTCTGAATCTCATTATTCTTTTTTCTTGAATATGTCCTTGCCATGCATGGATTTCATGGACCAGTAATCAGTGTTGTCATCTTTTATTCTAAGCTTAAGACATTTACCGTCACAGCTTTCCTGGATAAGCACCACTTCAGCACCTTTGTCCAACATTTTTCCATTCTTCATCATGAATTGGGCTCCGGCTTCGATGTTTTTTGCATCGAGAAGTTTGATGACCTGCATCATGTCTGGTTCGGACTTCATTAGAGCTACGTTCTGTACGACGATTGCTTCCCCTTCAAAAGTTGCTCCAAATGCTGGAACGACACACAAGAAGAACAAGAAAAATGAAATTATGTAATTCATGAATTCCTCCAATACGATATGTGAATTATCACATTGTTACATCTTGGCCGACATATATAAAGGGATCATGTTAGGAAAGGGGAATTAGGTGGATTCTTGGGAATTCGAGAGCACTTTTTCCATTACAATGGCATCATCCTGGACTGACTGATAATATTTCTTCCTAAAACCAATCGATGTAAATCCGGATCGTTTGTAAAGGTTTCGGGCGATTGCATTTTTTCGGCCCACTTCAAGCAAAATTTTGACAAGTTTGTTATCTCTACAATAACGTTCCAGGTGAGACATGATTACAACCCCAAATCCATTGCCTCTATGCTCAGGATGTACCGCAATATTAAGCAGGTGGGCTTCGTCAAGAACCGCCCAGAAAATCAGGTAACCTACAAGCCGGGAATCCAAACGAAAGACCACCAACCGTGCATGTGAGTTCGACATTTCCTCCAAAAACATTTTTCTGGACCACGGAACGGAAAAGGACGCCCTTTCGATGAAAAGTACTTCATCGAGGTCCGACAGTTTCATGGGTTCATGAGAAAGTTCGTTGTCCGGCTCCATGATAAAAATTCCTCTTGCGGCGCAGCCGCAACTTATACCAGGTGAACACTCCCTAGTGAAGCATCTCCTTCTTTGAACAGCGTGTATTCATTATTACCGGAACAATGCCATGCCCACAACCGAAACCACAAAACCTATAACAAAAAGCATATAGTACCTGCGTTCATCAAAGCCCGCCATTATGTCGGCAGCGGCAGCAATCGGAACAATATAGTATGCAAACCCGAAGGCTTTAACCAAGTTGGCCGGGATAAATGGCACTAAGTGCATAATTAAAAAAGAGCCCAAGATTATAATCGGAAAAAGGGGCAATGCTGCCGCACAGAATCCCGTTAGGAGGGCTTTTGCAATAGTAAGGTCAATTCCACCCTCAGTTATTCGCTCTTTTCCCTGTATTGCCTTGACCGCTAAACCTCCCAGCGAAATTCGTAGAGCGGAATCGATTCGGGTGCCTAGGTAGGCCAAAGGGAAAAACAGAACAAATACGAGAAAGCATAATGAAAACAGTGGCATCTCGGAGCCATGCCTCACTATTGCGGCAATTGACGAGGCCGCAAGCGAAGCGAAAACCGCATCCGGTGGAATGAATCCGCCTATCGGCGGACGTCTATACCATAGAAGTTCGAAGAGTATACCGATTGACAAACCTGCTTCGGCATCTCCTAATGCTATACCAATTATTGAGGAGGATACCAGAGGTCGGGACAGCATCATCTGGGGAAACTGATATCGATCCAGCCAGAGAATGCCGCCCAATACTGAAGCTATCAAGGCTGACGTGAAAATCCCATGCATAAAATGTTAGACTCGGAGAGATATTCTGCCGTACAAGGTTCCGGATATTTACAGTCCATTAGTAATGTATCACATTGCGTTCAAAAGACGCCCGTAAATCTTGCACGAAAAAAAGACGGAAGGCTGAATCAATAGGCTCCACGGCCGCTGAGCACAGCCGGTATGGTCTTAAGTAGAATTTTGACGTCCCCCATAATTGATTGACTTTCAATGTATTGTACGTCCAATCGAACCGTATCTTTGAATTTCACTGAACTGCGTCCACTTACCTGAGCCATTCCCGTCAGACCGGGAATAACTTCAAGGCGACGTCTGTCGGCTGCGCTGTACGTTTTTACTTCTTCCACCGGGTGAGGTCTCGGTCCGACAAGAGACATGTCTCCTTTGAGCACGTTGAGTAGCTGAGGCATTTCGTCGATGCTGAGCTTTCGTATCACTCTACCGACACGGGTAATACGAGGATCACGCTTCATCTTGAAAATCGTGCCTCCCGCTTCATTGTACTTCATGAGATCCTTTTTGAGATTATCGGCATTTTGCACCATGGATCGAAACTTGTACATCTTGAATATTTTTCCCCATTTACCAACCCGGGGCTGTGAGAAAAAAACGGGACCTCCATCTTCAATTTTGATAAGGAGAGCTGTAATGAGTAGAATTGGAGAGAGCAGAAATAAGCCGATGGCGGACCCAATAATGTCTATCAACCTTTTGAGGCCTCGGGTTCCTTCCACTACGAGAAGCCAAGATATCCGCTTGAACCAGTATCGTGAACGTAGCCTCCATCTCGCAATTGTTAATCCACCGGCGGCGTACTTCGTGTAAAGCTCCTCCAGAAGCTTTTCATCGAATTTTCTTACCGGTATTTTTTCCTCCATTAACCCTCCGGAACGAAATTTGCTCAAGTCCAACTGCTTTACATTGATTATAATGCGATATGAAGCTCCTAACAATACCTCTTCCATCTCTCCTTAGGAAGGAATTTCAAAAAAGTTTGACAGTACAGCTCAAATTCGATAGGTTTTCATGAGCCTCCGAATAGCGAATTCTTATGAACGGGAGCAATCCGAGTTCGTGAGAGATTCTCCTCAAGTAACTTGCGGTCCATCGCGCTTTCTTTTCCGAGAATGAATATGCGAGACCCCGAGATCCTACAAGGCAAGCGAATTCTGGCTGTTGACGATGAGCCCGACATTCGGGAAGTGGTTTCCGAAATGCTTCCTGATTGTGAAGTAACGACCGCAGCAAATTATGAAGAAGCTTGCAAACTTATGGAACAGGATTCTTACGATTTAGTGTTGCTCGATATCATGGGCGTGAACGGTTTCGCATTACTTGAACTGGGCCGCGAGAGAAACTTGCCGTGTGCCATGCTTACCGCCCATGCGGTTACGGTCGAGAGCATTAACCGAGCCGTGAGACTTGGGGCTGTTTCGTTTTTGCCCAAAGATGAATTATCGAAATTGCCTGAGTTGGTTGCCGAAATTCTTGAGGATGTTGCTGCAGGCAAGAGCCATTGGAAACGACTTTTCGATAGATTAGGACCATTTTTCAGAA
Organism: uncultured Syntrophaceae bacterium; assembly: GCA_964613745.1. Taxonomy (GTDB): domain Bacteria; phylum Desulfobacterota; class Desulfomonilia; order Desulfomonilales; family Desulfomonilaceae; genus CAZTJA01. The sequence goes on along the minus strand of CAZTJA010000076.1, from coordinate 11,705 downwards.
GACGACTTGGGCTGGCCTGGGAAGATCTGGAAGAGCCTCGATATCCCCCTTATTCCTATTGATTCGGTAATCATGTCCTCAGAGGATAGGCCTTTGGAGGACATTCAGTATTAGTGTCTGCAATGAAGGAACACGAACTGGAGGTAAAGATGAGCAGGTTTTCAAGACATTCTTTTTTAATTCTGGCACTCTTGGGGGTAACCAGCCTATATGCAGGTTCCGTTTTTGGTGCCACCCAATTGACGTATTCAATCTTTTTCCCGGCTACCCATGGCCATTCCATTCTAGCGGGTGAATGGGCAAAAGAAATTGAAAAAAGGACCAATGGTGAGGTCACCGTCAATTTGTTCCCAGGTGGGACTTTGACTCCTGCGGATCAGTGTTATGATGGTGTGGTAAAAGGAATTTCCGATATCGGAATGTCTTGTTTCAGTTATACCAAAGGACGTTTCCCTCTTTCAGAGGTAATTGATCTTCCGCTGGGTTATACAAGCGGTGCTCAAGTAACCAACATGTGCAATGCATATTACGAAAAGTTCAAACCTGCGGAATTGGAAACTACAAAAATACTGTATTTGCATGGACACGGTCCGGGAATATTAAGCAGTAAGACTCCAGTGACTAAAATGGAAGATCTCAAAGGAATGAAGATCAGGTGCACCGGGACGAGTACAAAAATTGTTTCCGCTCTAGGCGGCACCCCGGTAGCAATGCCTCAGAATGAAACATATGAGGCACTCCAGAAGGGAGTGGCGGCCGGCTTGCTATCACCAATCGAAACCCTTAAAGGGTGGAAGTTCGCTGAGGTTATTAAATCCACGACGGAAAATCTTAAGTCTTCCTATACAATCGGCTTTTTCGTAGCCATGAACAAGAAAAAATGGGATTCATTATCACCTGAAGTTCAGAAAGTATTTGAGCAAGTCAATAAAGAATGGATAACTAAGACGGGTCAAAAATGGGACGAACTGGACAAAGAGGGAAAAGAGTTCACTTTGTCCAAAGGTAACCAGGTAATTCAGCTTTCACCCGAAGAGGAAGATCGTTGGGCGAAAGCGGTGGCCCCAATAATCAATGAATACATCGCAGCAATGAAAGCAAAAAACCTTCCTGGTGAAGAGGCCGTAGCCTTCTGTAAAGAATGGCTCTCCAAGAATCAGTAAGGCTCACATGGACGGCGAAGATGGATACTGGTACGGCAACTCAAGAATCAAACGACCCTGCTTTTTCGAGTAAGAACCCCGCCGTCGGGGTTCTTACTCAAACTGCGCCGGCTCAAGATCAGCCATGCGGTACGAATTTCAAGAAGACGGTCCGGCACAGAATTCTCAATCTCCTCCGCACATTTTCACGAATCTCCTCTCGTTTACTCTTTGTCATAGCCGGATTGGCACTCGTCTCAAGTATGTTTCTTACATGTGGAGACGTCATCCTCAGGTGCTTCAAGGCTCCCATTGTGGGAACATATGAGCTCGTAGGCATCTTAGGGGCTTTGGTCATCGGGTTTGCGGTTCCCCAAACTTCCCGGGTCAGAGGGCAGGTTGTCATGGATTTTCTTACGGACAAACTGCCGTACAAACTGCGAATCGTTCTTCACGTGGTAACCAGATTCATAGGAATTGCTCTGTTTGCCATAATTGCGTGGCAGATTTGGAATCTGGGGAACGATTATCGCACTGCAGGGGAAGTAACTTTGACGCTTCAGATACCAACCTACCCGGTGGCCTATGCGATTTCACTTTGCTCCGCGATTCAATGCCTCGTGCTGTTTGTGGATATATTCGAGACAAAGGACTTGCGAAAATGAGTTTTGCAACCGTCGGATTATTAATAATAGTGCTGCTCTTTGTACTTTTTGCTCTGGGCCTGGAAATTGGTTTCGCAATGGCTTTAGCGGGATTTGTTGGGTTCGCCATGATAGTAAATGTGGATGCGGCCTTGAATCTCGTTGCCAAAGATATTTACAGCGTTTTCTCATCTTATGGCTTCACCGTAATACCCATGTTTGTTCTGATGGGTCAACTTGGGGCAAGCGGTGGAGTGGCTCGAAATCTGTATGATTCCGCTTATCGCTTCATGGGTCACATTCCGGGCGGGCTTGCGATAGGCACGGTTGCAGCTGCAACGGCTTTTAAGGCGATTTGTGGATCGTCCCCTGCTACTGCAGCTACATTCGCCACCATAGCGGTTCCGGAAATGGATCGCTACGGATATGATAAGCGGTTGTCCTGCGGAACGGTAGCTACCGTCGGGACGCTCGGCATTCTAATGCCTCCTAGTGTTGTACTTATCGTTTACGGAATTTTAACGGAAACATCCATTGGAAAGCTGTTCCTTGCAGGAATACTCCCAGGTTTGCTCGTGGCACTTTCGTTTGTTGTAACTCTTCTGGGATGGAGTATGTACAATCCCGCGTTGGGACCAAAGGGAGCACGATCGACTTGGAAGGAGAGATTTGCCTCTTTACCGCCTGTCTTATGGGTCGGGACAATATTCATAATTGTCGTCGGCGGACTTATGTTTGGATTTTTTACTCCGACAGAGGCCGGTAGCGTAGGCAGTCTCGCTGTTCTCTTATTAACTTATTTGAAGAACGATATGGACACCAAGAAGTTCGTGAAAGCGGTCATGGAAACGCTGCGCATAGCATGCATGGTCATAATGCTCATAGCCGGAGCGACGATACTGGGTCATTTCTTTGCCGTGACACGAACGCCCTACATAGTAGCCCAGTGGTTGGAAAGCCTGCAGGTGGACAAAAATATAGTCATGCTGATCATTATCGCCGTTTACCTGATTGGAGGATCTTTCATCGAAGATTTGGCATTCCTCATTTTGGCTACACCGATTTTTCTGCCTGTAGTCCTCAAGCTCGGCTATGATCCAGTCTGGTTCGGTGTAATCATCAGCGTTGTCACCATGATAGGAGTAATTCTGCCTCCGATGGCGATAAATGCGTTCGTTGTCTCAGGAGTCAGCAAAGTGCCGGTTTCAACGGTTTACAAGGGCATATATCCGTATATTGTCGGCATGAGTATCTGTCTTTTAATTTTGTTACTGTTTCCTCAAATTTCGATGTGGCTGCCTAATTATTTTATAAAATAATTTACATTCGTCCGTATACATTATGGTTTTGCACCCACTGAGTCTGTGCTTTTATGAAATTCTGCACGGGTTCGGCCGATTCCTGAGATAGTCTTTCTAGAGCCTCTCGTGCAATTTTCTGCATGGTCGTGTTCTTTACGATGGCCACGTTCCCAGTGTTTTCCAGAGCTGCTTTGTCGGCCGGAGCGCCTTTCACTGACAAAATGGCAAGAGTATTGATTCCCCAGGCTCTGAAGAAATCATCATCCGGTCGTTCGAGTGATGCTATAGCGGCTCTCAAACTCCTATAATCGGTAAGGTCGTCGAGAGACGCCAGAATAGTTTGAAGCACGTCAATACGTCTTCCTGCAACAGCAACAATTGAAGTAAATTTTTGTTTATCACTTCCAAGAACAACACGGGCCAAATCCTCTGCGGCCTGCTTCTGAATTATGGATCCCCACAAAAGAAACTGGTAACCACCCGGTTCGGCAAGAATGCTGTTCCCTAAATTTAAAAGCTTTCTATAGATAAGCTCCGCTTTCGCTTGTTTACCGTTCTTTTCGAGCAACTGACCTTTGCTCAATGCCGCATTTACGTAAGCTGAAATAACTTCCCAGGGTACTGGTTTGCGACTCTCATGCGGCTTTTTCGAAAAATCTCCGTAATACACGGAAAGGAAATCAATTCTCGGTTTCCCCGCAATTTTCAAGAGCAGGTCTACTCCTTCGCAGTCGGGCCCGATTTTATCTTTTTCTCGTCGATATCGACGTTCCAGGTCAATTAAGTCTTCTGCTGAACTATTCTTTTGGTTGAATTCCGTGGAACTCGCCTGGGGCTTTATTTTATCCCAAACAGCTAAAGCCGCCTGAAATTTCTGCGCATTTTCCTGTTGCTCGGGAGTTGGAAAGTGCACTTGAGACTCAACTTCATAGTATGCGGAAATCGTTCTTTCGAGCCACCATCTTCCTTTTTCCAGAACCCACAATTGACGAAGGAAAAACTTGGACGGTCCAACATATTGCGCGCCCGGATTCGGGCCTGTAAATACGATTAAAGTTTGAATGCGCTCCTGAGTTTCATCTTCCCCCTTCATTTTGTTTTCTATTTGGATCTCAGAAACTTTCAAATCTCCAGTCCTGAATGCTTTCATGGAGGACTCTATATCGGTTTGATCAATGTCTTTTCCTTCGATGACATCCGGATGCATTATCTTCATGATGCTCACGGCATCTTGAGCAATATACAACTCACCAAAGTGTCCTAAGACCTTTTGAGGATCTTCCGGCGGGCTCAGAAAAGAAAATAACCCCAACACTGAAATAAAAGCGAAAGAATACAGTCTGGTGTTCAGCTTGTGCATGAAAAATGTCATGACTTTCCCCAAGAGAAAGCGAATGATCGATATGAAAGGCAATACGGGACCGGGCTTTTTAATTCCTGAGGAAGTCGAAGGGACCTCGGGTATTGAAAAGCCCCAAAAATGTAAGGACTTCCTTATAATAGCCCACACATATTTTCAAGTAATTGAGAAAGAATTTTGGATATTATTGCGATTTAGCACATACTTATCATCGGTAAGATGGGAACCTGCTTAGTACGCAAGTGTCTTATTTTCTAAATGGAACCGCTCTCTTCCAGCAGTTTGATGAACGGAACCGTGATCCGGCGATGGAGTGAGAGAGAAGCTTGGTCCAGAATATCTACCACTCGTTCCAATTCTTTAACATTACGTCCTCTTCTTGAAACTAAGTAGTTGTACACATCCCTTGAAATTTTAATACTTTTGTCCGCAGCAAGTTTGTCCATAATGAGGATCCGAGCGTGATCATCCGGGGTTTCCAGCCGAAGCACCAACCCGGAGGAAAGGCGAGAACGGATGTGATCGTTCGCCTGAAACAGATCGTCCGGCGGGTACAACGAGCCAATTAACAGAGGACTGCCTTTTCTGATCATTTTGTTGGACAAATTCCAGAGGTGGCTCACTCCGGTGCCAAACGCAAGATGCACATTGTCGACAATTACGGCAGGCGGGATTTCATGCCCGGAACTTTCCGCGATAAGATCTTTCAGGGTATCCGGCTCTTCTATATCGGCCTCAAAGGTGATCGCCACGGGCTTCAATACCGATGACGTCGTATTTGCAATGAGTTCGGCGGTGGCATTAAGCAAATGTGTTTTGCCGGTCCCGGGCTGACCATACAGAAACAGAAACGGAAAAGCTTCCGCAACTTGCGAAAACACTTTTTTGATGGTATCGATTGCAGACGAGTTCCCAGCATGTACGACGCAGGATTCAAAATCGTACCGAGGATTGTTCGATAGCTGTAATATCAGCTGTTTCATAAACTATTTGTAACCCTGATAGTCGTATTTATCAATGGTGTGCGTCGGCACAAAAAACTTGACATGTAGTAGTGGGTTGTTTAATTAAAAGTTGAGCCGCAAATTTACTCCCTTCCAGGAGCATTAATCCACCCAGGAAAATCAAATTCAGGGGTGATTTCATCAAAAATCGATGAAACACCGGTACTATACCCCTCTTGAAAAAACCTCTATACAAAACCAGGAATAGAAACACTGCATATTTACAATTAGGAGTCCTCATGGATGTCGCACAATTGAAGGAAAAGAAAGTCAGCGAATTGCTATCGATAGCTAATTCCCTCGATGTAGAGGGTGCGAGCAGCATGCGCAAGCAAGAGTTGATCTTTGCGATTCTACAAGCTCAACAGCAGTCCGAAAAAGAAGCCCCCATCAAAGGCGAAGGTGTGCTTGAAACACTTCCGGACGGATTCGGATTTCTTCGTGCTCCGGATTACAATTACCTGCCCGGACCCGATGACATATACGTCTCCCCCAGTCAGATAAGGCGATTCAACATGAGGACCGGTGACACAATTACCGGTTACATCAGACCGCCGAAAGACACGGAACGCTATTTTGCACTTTTGAAGGTCGAATCCATCAACGGACAAGACCCCGAGACAATCAGGGACAAAGTTCTATTCGACAACCTAACGCCTCTCTATCCGCAATCCAAAATTAAACTGGAAGTCGGTCCCACCAATTATTCGATGCGGATCATGGATCTACTCACGCCCATCGGCAAAGGACAGCGCGGTCTCATCGTTTCTCCGCCCAAAGCCGGTAAAACCGTTATGCTTCAGCAGATAGCCAATAGTTTGACCCGAAATCATCCGGATGTCTATCTCATCGTGCTGCTCATTGATGAGCGGCCGGAAGAAGTCACCGACATGCAGCGTTCCGTTAAAGGTGAGGTCATTTCTTCAACTTTTGACGAACCGGCACAGCGTCACGTCCAAGTCGCGGACATGGTGATCGAAAAGGCCAAGAGACTTGTAGAACACAAAAAAGACGTCGTGATTCTCCTCGATAGCATCACCAGATTAGCCAGGGCCCACAACACGGTGGTGCCTCCTAGTGGAAAGATCCTTTCCGGTGGTGTGGATTCCAATGCATTGCACAGGCCCAAACGATTCTTCGGTGCCGCTCGAAATATCGAGGAAGGCGGGAGTCTAACCATTATTGCTACGGCTCTCATCGACACCGGTAGTAAGATGGACGAAGTCATTTACGAAGAGTTCAAGGGCACCGGTAATATGGAAATTCACCTGGACCGCAGACTTCTCGAACGACGAGTATTCCCATGTATCGACATCAACAGGTCCGGAACACGAAAAGAAGAGCTGCTTTTGTCTCAACAGGATCTCCAGAGAATCTGGCTGCTGCGTAAGTTGCTTGCCGATATGAACTCCGTGGATGCGATGGAATTCTTGCTCGACAAAGTCATGCAAACGGACTCCAACAGAGAATTTCTCGAAATCATGAACAAGTAGTTTTACCTCGGCATTTACGGAATTTTACAATCAAATACACACAGTATTTTCTTTCACTACAAATTCTGTTATATTTAAATGCTTAAAGTACGATTGGAGGATTACCCATGAAGAAGGATATACATCCCGGGTATAAGGAAACGGTATTTAAATGCGCATGCGGCGCCGAAATCGTTACACAGTCTACCAATCCCGAATACCGGATTGAAATATGTTCACAGTGCCATCCTTTCTTCACCGGCAAACAGAAACTGGTGGACAGCGCCGGCCGAGTTGAAAGATTTATGAAGAAATACGCGGACAAACCCGTTTCCACAGGAAAGAAATCCACTGCCAAACCTGAAAAGAAAATTGCCCCCATAGCGAAAATGGGAAAATCAAAGAAGGAAAAGGCAGCAGTGAAGGAAGCTCCCAAGAAAAAGGGCGCAGCAAAAGAAAAATAGGTTCGTGATAATCGGTTCGTCCACGCCTGAAATCCCTATAATTTGGTCGGCTGTCGCATTACGGCAGCCATTCCAACCTCTCGGATTACTGATTTATCTTGCAATTTCAATTAAACGAGTAATATGAATCAAGATACGTTGCCTAAGCGGCTATATTCTTGACAAAATTGGACGAGGATCATGCTTACAAATAAACCGGATACACCGGAAAATGCTCAGATCAGAGTCGGCGGGCAGGCCGTCATCGAGGGAATTATGATGCGGGCCCCTAAGACTTTTACTGTAGTCGTTCGCAAGCCCGACGGAGATTTAGCCATCAGGGAAGATAGATGGTATTCGCCCATGGAAAAGTGGCCTTTCTTGGGTAAGCCTTTCCTAAGGGGCTGCATCGTAATGTATGAGGCTCTGTTCAACGGTATTCAGGCCCTCACATACTCCGCTCAGGAAGCTCTCGGCGAAGAAGAAGAGAAGCTCAGCCCTTTGGCTTTGGCCGGAACCATTGCAATGGCGCTTGGTGGAGCGATGCTCTTGTTCGTGGTGGTGCCGCATTTGGCAACATTGGGGGTCGGAACGCTCACCGGAACAGACCTTGGAGTTAGAAGCTTCTGGTTTCATGTGATAGACGGCGTGATCAAAGTTGCAATTTTTATCGGATATATAGCTTTGATTTCTATGTTGAAGGAGATCAGGCGGGTATTTGAGTATCACGGCGCGGAGCACAAATCCATACATGCTTATGAAAAGGGCGAAGAGCTGACCGTAGAGAACGCCAAGAAATATCCCACGCTGCATGCGCGATGCGGCACGGCATTCTTGCTGCTGGTGCTCGTCTTCAGCATACTCATGTTCACTTTAGTTTTTCCGCTTTTCCCAAAAGACATTTTCGTGAACAAGGTAGTTACCAATATTTTCTTCATTCTCGTCAAAATCGTGTTGATGCTCCCGATTGCCGGAATCTCTTACGAAATGATTCGATACGCAGACCGGGCCAACAACAGGTTCCTCAACTTGATGCTCCTGCCGGGAATGTGGATGCAGAAACTTACGACTCGCGAGCCGAGCGATGATCAAATAGAAGTGGCGCTTATTGCTTTAAAGAAAACTCTGGAGAAAGAGGAGATGCGGAACGGCGTTCAGTCAGCCGCATAGTGATTATTTATGCAAGTACTTTCCAAATTAGAAGAGCTCAACCGCAGGTACGAAGAGCTCAATATTGAATTAGCGAATCCCGACATTATTTCCGATCCCGGTAAGCTGAAGAAAATTGCTAAAGAGCAGTCGGATCTTGATGAAATTATAAAAACGTACCGGCAATTTACTGAAGTTTCGCGCGAAATCAACGATTTGGAAGCCATGATTCAGGCCGCCGAAGATCCTGAACTCGTGGAAATGGCCAGAGAAGACTTGCCTGTTTTAAAAGAACGCCACGAGGAGATTGAACGTCAGTTAAATGTTCTCCTCCTTCCCAAAGACCCGAATGACGAAAAAAACACATTTCTGGAAATACGAGCGGGTACCGGCGGTGAAGAAGCCGCGCTCTTTGCCGGAGATCTCTTTCGAGCATATGGTCGGTATGCGGAAGTCAAAGGCTGGCGGGTTGAATTAATGTCTCTTTCGGAAGCTGCCGCCGGCGGAATCAAGGAAGTTATCGCGCTGATCCACGGACAGGGAGCTTTCTCCCGACTAAAATACGAAAGTGGAGTGCATAGAGTTCAGCGAGTGCCTACCACGGAGTCGCAAGGGCGAATTCATACCTCTGCCGTAACGGTTGCGGTTCTGCCTGAAGCGGACGATGTGGAAGTGGATATTGATCCCAAAGATCTCAAAATTGATGTATATCGTTCATCGGGACCCGGCGGCCAAAGCGTTAACACCACGGATTCCGCCGTCAGAATAACTCACCTGCCCACGGGAATGGTCGTAACCTGTCAGGACGAAAAGTCACAGCACAAGAACAAGGCTAAGGCGCTCAAAATATTGAAAGCTCGCCTTCTTGACCGTATGGAAGAAGAGCGCAGGTCGCAAATCAGCCAGGAACGCAAGAGTCAGGTAGGTTCAGGAGACCGGTCTGAGCGAATTCGGACGTACAACTTTCCTCAGAATAGAGTAACCGATCATCGCATAGGATTGACGTTGTATAAGCTGGAACTGGTACTCGACGGAAGATTGGACGATGTCATTGATCCACTGGCAATTCACTTCCAGACGGAAGCAATCAAGGCTAATTTCCAGAACTGATCAAGGCAGCATCTTTACCGGCGTCCCCACTTCAACCATATCATACAACTCCTTCGCATCCTTCGGAAACATATGGATGCATCCATACGATTTCTTGAGCACACCATCATCGTGCCGCTTGTCTGCGTGAATGTGTATGCAATCACCCGTATAGCCTTTGGCAAGGTCCGCTTCGTTTGGATAATTAATGCTCATGACTGTGGCTTCATCGCCGCCGTACGGTTCAGCCCACAATTTTTCCAATGGAGGCCCGCTCGCAGCATCAACAAATTCATTTCGCAGGCACCAGCTTCGGTTGTCTACGATTTTGCTACCCTTATCCGAATGTTTTGACGCCATCCAGCTAATCTTGTAATCCCCTATCGGAGTCTTGTGATCACCACTGGACTTCTTGCCCAGTCCACCCTTCCCCGTTTCAACCGGATACTCTTTGATCAACGTGCTTCCGTTCCAAACTTGCAGCAGATTTAATGAGCAGTGTATCGCAACGGTTATCACCGGAGCACCTGATTCGGAGCAATGTGCCGGTCTCGACCATTGAAACGGCATCAACACTAAAAACATGAAAACCAGCGCTTTCACTCGTAGATTGTAATCTTTCATTTCAGCTCGTTTCCTGCTATGAGGATTCGTATATTCGGGTCTGTGGTTGGAACATTCGCTTCAATAGCGAAGACCTGAGATCTAAGGACTTAACATCCATTCCGGACTGCATTGAGAACACGAGAGCGTCTTTAAACGGCACAAAGCCCAGAGTTATGATTTGGTGGTGCCCGAGAACATCCGTTGATCTTTGCACCTTGGAGTCTTCATCCTGAACACGGTGATAACGTAAAACCCCTATGCATGCAACTCATCTGCGATTGATTTTCTTATTTCTCCTGATCTTGATTACTCCAACTCTTGTTGCGGCACAAAATGGCGCCGCAACAAGAGTACAAACCATAGAAGAAGCTGATAGAGCATTTGCTGAAAAGCGTTATTATGACGCTCTACGTATCTACGGACGACTTGACTATATGCCGGACGCCCGCATAGGTGCCGGCAAGTGCCATGAGGCGCTCAATCGTCCCGACAAGGCAGCCGCCGAATATCAGGTGGCAATACGAATCGATCCCCTCCATTATTACGCTTATGAATTATTGGGCAATATACAGAAGTTTAAACCGGAAACTATTGGTGAATCCGTTCGCAATCTTGAACTGGCCTCCAAACTTCACCCCAGCTCGCAGAAAAGACGAGATCTCGAACAGACTATCGCAATCCTCAAGAGTCACCTGAGAGATGAATCGGAATATGCCGTCGGCAGTTGGACCAAAGGAAATGCCGCTTATAGATTGGGAAAATCCGAAGAAGCGGAAAAACACTATTCCACGGCGCTCGACCTGAATCCCAGGATGTATCAGGCCCATTTCAGTAGAGGGTTGCTGCATTTTCACAACAACAATTTTGAGGCCGCCGTATCGGATTTTATTGCCGCCGTGAAAATTGCTCCCACAATGAGAGGCGCCTATGTAAAACTGGGACAGACCTGGGAAAAACTTGACGATAAAGACAAGGCGCTCGAATGCTTTACCCGGGCCGTAGAACTTGATCCAAAAGATCCTGAAGCTCATTTTCTGCTGGGGATGGCTACCGAACCGCATTCAATGGGAAGAGCAATGCGCTTATATGTCGAAGCGCTCAAGCTTAGACCCAAAAATCCCCTCGAAACCAACATTAAGAACAGAATCGTCCAGGCGTGGAATTCCGGCAAATATGATCCCAAGCGAGACGGCCCGGTACTGGAAGGCACCAAAGATCTGTGGTAAGCATCCGCTCCCGTTTTCTCATTCAAAGGTGAATGCCGAAAAACGCAACTCCGTATTGACTACTCTGCATAAAATAGGTAGATTGTCTTTTTACGGAGAGCGTAGCTCAGTTGGCAGAGCACAGGGTTGTGGCCCCTGTGGCCGTGGGTTCGAGTCCCATCGCTCTCCCCACCGATGTATCTCATCTTATGCGCCCGTAGCTCAGTTGGATAGAGCGCCGGACTTCGAATCCGTAGGTCGCAGGTTCGAGCCCTGCCGGGCGTACCAAA
>CAZTJA010000075.1:0-15308 GCA_964613745.1 uncultured Syntrophaceae bacterium | reverse complement strand
CAAAAAAACCGTTTGAAAATAAGATGTCGCAATTCATCTGCTTTGCTTTAACAATAAGCGGAACCGCATCCGGCAAAGGCAAGTTGTATTTTTCGTTTATGACGATGTCTATTCCGAGTTTTTTGCTCCAATTGGCGACGGACTCCATCAATGAGGCACCGATGGGATTATTCATTGTGTAAACTGCAGCTCTCTTGGGCCGTTTATCTGCTTCAACTGTAGCTAACCAGTTGAAAAATCCTTCATACCACCATTCGCCCATAAGGGGAGGGCCGCCGAAAGAAAATTGGTATCCCTGTTCAAAACTCTTCATATGTCCACCCATGGAGACATAAACATACGCGTGCTTTTCGGCAACAGGCATTACCGCTCTGGCTGCCGTCCCGGGATAGCCTCCGAACAGCAGGTCCACTTTATCAACAGTAATGGCCTTCTCCGCCAAAGTCACCGCCTTGCCGGTATTGGATTCGTCATCATAGATTTTGAATGACACCTTGCGATTGAGAAGGCCGCCTTTGGAATTGATTTCATCAGCCCAGAATCTCATTCCACGCTCGATCCATAAACCCGGCTCGGCAAATTCTCCAGTGAGCGGTAATGATCCACCTATGATGATTGGGCCGGATTCCGAAGCCTGACCTTGCATGAGTGAGAACCAGGTCATGATCAAAAAGACCAAGAAAGTCGTCGTTCTTCTTTTGTTCAGCATCTCGACCTCCCGTAAGTAGTTTGATTTAGAGTCCCAGATAAGACGCTCTGATGCCTGCATCCGTCATGAGACTTCCGGCCGCCCCCTCCATTTGGATTTTTCCGTTTTCAAGCAAGTAAGCTCGATCCGCGATTTTTAAAGCGTGAGTGATTTCCTGAGAGACCAGCAGTACCGTTAAGCCATCAACGTGAAGGCTGTCTATGATCCGGAAAATTTCTGAAGCCATAATGGGAGCCAAACCCAGCGAAGGCTCATCCAGCATAAGAATTTTCGGAGATGCCATGATGGCTCTTCCGAGAGCACACATTTGCTGCTCACCCCCGGAAAGGCTACCAGCGGACTGATTACGCCGTTCCGCCAACCTGGGGAACAAATCGAAAACCTTCTGAAGGGAAGTTTTGTAGATTGCTCTAGCTCCGGGTAGATAGGCACCCATTTGGAGGTTTTCCAAAACCGTCATCTTAGGAAACAGTTTGCGACCTTCCGGAACCTGAATAATACCCAGTGCGCAGATTTGATCCGGTGAAAACCTCTTAAATTCTAAACCGTCTAAAGTGATGCTTCCTTCTATACACCTTAAAAGGCCTGAAATGGTGTTGAGGAGAGTAGTTTTTCCTGCGCCGTTGGATCCGATGAGTGCAACAAGTTCATTGGCGCGAACTTCCAGCGAAACATTTCTGAGTGCCTTTAAATGTTGATAGGAAACAACTAGTTGATCAATTCTCAACATAGTCTGCGCCCAAGTAAGCTGACACGACTTCCGGATTTTTAGCTACTTCCCTTGTCGGTCCGTCAGCGATCTTTATTCCGTGATGAAGAACTATAACCCTTGAACACGTTTCCAGAATTGCCTTCATAACGTGTTCAATCATGAAAATGCTAACGGAAAAATCGTGCTGAATACGAAACGTCAGATCAATTGCCCCATTTATTTCTTTACGATTTAAGCCCGCAAATACTTCATCTAGGAGGAGAAGTTTAGGTTTAAGCCCCAGAGCTCGCGCGATTTCAAGCCGTTTTCTATCTTCTAAGGAGAGTTCACCAGGCAACCTCTTGGCCTTGTCCGCCAATCCAGTAAATCTCAGGATTTGCAGCGCTTTATCCTGGGCCATATCTACACCGCTGATATCGTGCCGTCCATAGAGAACTGCAACTGCAACATTTCGGCACAGGTCAAGTTCCATCAGAGGACGAACTATCTGAAAGGTTCGTGCAATCCCCATAGTTGCTATCTTGTGGGCTGCGGTCTTGGAGATTATCTTGTCTTCGAATGAAATTTGCCCTGTACAGGGTTTAAGCAAACCGGATATGAGGTTGAATAGTGTTGTTTTGCCCGATCCATTGGGACCGATCAATCCAACGATTTCACCGGAGCCGACTTCAAAATCAACTTCCACGAGTGCGGAGAGTCCGCCAAAATGTTTTGATACTGAAGTACCTTTCAGCATGAGTATTTTCCGGGCTAGAAAAAAATATTTTGCTGCAGATTGTTTATGATATTGAGGAGGTTACTTAAAACCGCGATGTATACCGGTCGCCCGAAGATCCCGTCAATCCTCTTCGAGAATGGCTACCGGTCTACACCATGCAGCACCGGCATTCTTTATCTTCACGGGAAAACAACAGACCTTAAAATGCTTTGAGCGTCCAATCTCACTTAGGTGTGCCAATTTCTCCATATGACAATAACACTTGTCTATGCCGGCAAAGTGGGCTTCCCATATTACCTTGGGATCTCCAATTTCCATGAATTCTTTTGCCAAGAAGGGGAGGGGGCGATCCCAGCTCCATGCGTCTATACCGACGACTTTTACTCCTTTTTCCAGCAGAAATAGCGTTCCTTCTCGATCCATTCCCGGACCCCTAAGCAAATACTCCGGGGTGCCCCAGGCGTCGTCCGCTCCGGTTTGGACAAGCACGATATCAAGGGGCTTTATTGTATACTCGATCCGCTCAAGTTCTTTACGGATTTCATCAACTGTTATTCTTTCACCATCACCTTTATGCCGAAAGTCGAGTAGTACTCCGTCACTGAAACACCATTCCAAGGGAACCTCATCAATGCAAATCGCTCTTTGCCCACCGTCCATTGACGGATGGTAATGGTATGGAGCATCCAAATGTGTACCGCTGTGTGTAGTGAGTGTTACAAACTCGATCGACCACCCCAATCCTCCAGGAAGTTGATCTTTCTGCAATCCGGGAAAGAATTGCAACATCTGATCAGCTCCTTGTTCGTGAGACACATACTTGATTTTAGGGATCATCATCGGCGGGTCAGAGGGAAGATCCGATTCCAAGGTGATACTGAGGTCCACTATTCGCTTCGGCATCGGCCGCCTCTTTGTAGATTCAAGAGAGTAGTCTGGAGTGAAGGAAAAGCATTCTCATTGTGTGCGTATACCGTCCAAGAAAATACGGGCGCAGTTTTCACTGAGATCTTCCACTTCCACAAAGTCCATGCGTTTCATTACATTTTTATAAATGGCCAAATTAGAAATCATGGCTTGATAGCAGTATATTATCGTTCTAGGATCGAAGCCTTGAAAAGCTCCATCCTCGATCCTCTGTGAAACGTACTCAGCCAATCTGCTGATCATCAGAGTGTCTTTTTTCTGAAAATGAGTTTGGTGAAACCGATCTTCCTTCAATCGTGCGTATAGAAGGATTTTGAAAATCTCCCTATCTTCTCTGTTGGCCGTATGTTCAAGTATATGAAGTGCAAATGCCTTGAAAACTGCGAAATCGTCTTGACGCTCAATTGGTCCAATTAGGTCCCGATCCATGGGGTGAGACTTATAGGCGGATTCGGCTATGGTTTCGTATATATTTCTCTTTGAACCAAACAGTTGGATGACACGTGGCCTACTGATTCCCACTTTCTTAGCAATCTCATCCAAAGTGACTTCTGCATATCCACCTTTGGCGAACAAAGATCTTGCAGCGGAAATTATCTGAGCCTTGCGATCGGTTGATGATAATTTTCGAGTCTTCATGTAATGGATCTTAAACTAAGTATGGGACAGGTCAAGAAAAATTATTACTAACTAGTAAGTTATAATTTCCTCATAGAAAATAAGCGCTTGGCATTGCCAATTACCACAGCCTTAAAACATGATCGTCATAACAACGAATTGGCCAAAAAATGTTATTCAAGCGTCTAAACGGAAATGATTGGCGCCGAGCAAGGATGTAAAAAACAAGCAGGCAGGTCTCAAGTATTTTACTCGAAGATATCAGGAAGAAATTACGAGAACTACTTCTTTCGACCGTAGCTTCCGAGCTTGACTATAATCTCAAGCAACTCGCTCTGGTATTTAAAGACCGTAGATAACATGAATGCGAGAAAAATAGCAGGTAAAGCTAGAGATACTGCCGTTGACACAATCGATGATGGAGTATTGTTTCCGGCAAAGAAAAATAAAACAATGATCAGGATGAGAGCAGAGATATATGAAATTACGAAAGCAACCACGATTCCCTTCAATTGATTCCGAATCTTTTCAAGATTGGTCACGGATTCAGAAAAATCATAAACAGGCGTAATGGATAAATCCGGTTCCTTGGCTAATTTGATTACATTGCTTTTAGGTCGCGTAGGATGAGATTCTTGCTTAGGTGTAGGTTTGGCAAGCTGGTCTTTGCCTCTTTCAGGAACTTCAAAATCGCATCTGGGGCACTTTGTAAATTCCTTGCCTTGAATGTTGCCGCATGCCGGACAAATGAACAAACCTAAATCCACGGTTCGTTCATTAACGGGAACCCGGTCTTCCAACTCGAGCTCAGTTATGAGGCCGGCATTTATCATCTTGTGAAAGACGCTTTGCAATCCTTGAGCCGATAACTTGTATTTATCCATCAGCTCGGAATCGCTAATTCCTGCTCGCACATCGCGAAGTATATCTCTTGCTGTTACTCGTCTTTTTTCCATCAGCGATTCCACCCTTATTTTAGCGCATACACATAGCCGTCATCGCTTCCGAAATAAATTGCCGATTCAGCAACGGAAGGAGAGGAGTATATTGGACCGCCCGTCTTAAATTTCCAAGCTTCTCGTCCTGTGTTCGCATCGAGTGCATACATATTATGATCTCCACTGCCGAAGAAAACAATCCCGGAAGTTACGGTAGGGGAGGAATACACTGCACTTCCGGTCTGAAATTTCCATTTCAATGAGCCGGTTTGAACCTCCAAGGCATAGAGGAGTTTATCGGCGCTACCAAAATAAAGAGTGTCGCTGGATACAGCGGGACTGGAGGTAATTTTATCTTCAGCTTTGAAGTGCCACTTCTCTTTTCCCGTGGACATGTCTATTGCGTATGCACATCGGTCTCCGGATCCAAAATAAACCGTTGCGGATGAAAGGGCGGGAGCAGTCGTCACTGGCCCCCCTGTTTTAAACCGCCAGATTTCAGATCCCCCGTCTAATTTTAGTGCAAACACATGTCGATCAAGGCTGCCGAAAAAAATCATGCCTTCAAATATGGCTGGAGATGAATAAATGGGTCCCCCGGACTTAAATTTCCAATTAAGGCTTCGTTTCCGAATGTTCACGGAATACATGAAACTATCCAGACTTCCAAAATAGAGTGTTCCATTCAAAATCACCGGAGATGAATAAATGGGACCTCCCGTGGGAAATTTAAACTCCGGTTTGCCGGTATCCGTATTCACAAAATACAGGAATCCATCTAGACACCCGAAGTACGCCAAAGAGTCTTCCACTGCACAAGACGAATAAATGGAACTGCCCGTAGCCAATCGCCAAACCTCCAACCCGTTTTCAACATCTATTTTGTAGAAATTTCCATCCAAACTTCCGAAATAAATAGAATTGCCGTACTGGGCGGGGGTCGACGAAACCCAACCTGCAGTCTTGAACTTCCATTTCAATTGGTTCAGTTCACGGATCCCCGGACAATCGGAAAAACCGGTACGCTGAACGTTTCCTCTGAATATGGCGGGATGGGGTTGGTTATCAGCAGGCAAAATGTGCGTGGGAGTTGACAGCGGCTTACTTGCTGAACCAAGCTGGTATCTATCCTGAAATTTTGAAACGATTATCCCGCACTGAGGACACTCTTCGAATTTGGAAAACTGAGGCATATCGCAAGCAGGGCATCTGTACAGGGTGAGGTCGACGGTCTTTTCGGTCCAGGGAACACGATCATCTATGTCGTCCTTGGTTATGGCACCCAAATCCAGGAGTTTCTTAAAAAGGCTCTGTAAACCTTTTGCGGATAATCCGTACTTCCCCATGAGGTCGGCATCACTAAGACCCCCACGAATATCCGCTATCACCTCTCGAGCATCTATTTTCGTCTTGAACATCGGATCCAATGAGTCTGTAAATTAGAATTGTGTCAAAATGTTAAGACTATAATGGGAGTATCTGAATTTCTCTCCAATTTACACTAACGGCATTCGGAACACTTACTTGATCGCTGATCACCTTTTATTGGAGTTAATGATTCAGAGCTAATTTCGTTTGCAATGCGCAAGGTTTATTACTGTCGCCAAAGCATTTACCAGATTTTCTATCTTGTACGGTTTTGTAACGACGCCTGCAAATCCATGCGATTCATATTGAGACATAATCGGATCATGTGAGTAGCCGCTCGAAACAATTGCTTTAACCGTAGGATCCATTTTCAAGAGTTCCGCAACCGTTTCTTTGCCTCCCATGCTACCGGGAATTGTCAAATCCATAATAATCGCATCAAAACGACAACCCTGTTCCATTGCCTGTCTGTACAACTCGATTGCCTCGTAGCCGTCTCTTGCGCAATGGACTTCAAAGCCTTTGATGGAGAGCATTTCGAGAGCTACGTCTCGAATCATGGCTTCGTCATCCATTATGAGAATCTTGCCTGTGCATGGCAATTCTTCGATTGCTGATCCGGATTGCAAATTCAGTTCTTTGTCTGACCCCGGGAGATATATAAAGAAGGAAGTCCCACGACCAAGGTCACTTTCAACTCGAATAAATCCGTGGTGCCCCTTGATGATGGAATAAGATACGGCCAATCCCAGACCACTACCTTTTTGTTTGGTAGTGAAATAGGGATCAAATACCTTTTCAAGGTATTCCGTAGGTATACCGGCCCCGGTATCTTTTACGGTTATCACGACGTAAGCGCCTTCCGAAACCGGCAATCCGTCTTCTGAAGATAGATATACGTTTTCGGCGGAAACGCTGAGGATCCCCCCTGTCGGCATGGCCTGATCAGCATTGATGACTAAGTTATGAATTACCTGATTGATTTGACCTTCATCTACTTCAACCGGCATTATGTTTTCGGGAATGCTTAAATCGTATTTGACGTTTGATCCCCTAAGGGCAAAAGGAACCGCTTCATTCAATATTTTGCCTAAAGATGTGGTCTTCTTAATGGGCGCTCCGCCCCTTGAAAAAGTTAATAATTGTTCAGTGAGATCGCGAGCGCGCCACGCTCCCTTTTCGGCGTCCTGTAATTTCTGAAATAGCTTATCTTCCGGAGCGGCGGAGAGCTTTGCCAATCCGATACTCCCGAGTATTCCCGTCAGAATATTGTTAAAGTCATGGGCAATTCCACCAGCCAATAAGCCTAAACTCTCCAGCTTTTGTACACGGAAAGATTCTTCTTTAAGCTTACGACTTATAGTTACATCTCTTCTTATCATCCAAAAACTTATGAGCAATTCATTCTTGGTTAAGCCGATAAAAGAATTCTCAACATACTTGGGGCCAAAGTCCGGTAGGAGTTCTGTCACTTCATGAGACGAAATGGGAAAACCATCACGTATCCACATTTTGTAGAGCGACTTGTTGCGATCGGTGTATGGGAAGAGATCCCCGAGCTTCATTCCCAGAATTTCCGAAACACCGCTATAACCGTATATTTTGGCATATTCATCGTTGCCGTCGACGACAACGGCATCAAGGAGAAGAGCAATTTGAGCTTCTTCGGAAAGATCGAGCGAAACAGGCTTAGGCAGTCCAAATTCTGCGATGCCTATCGTGAGCATGTTAACGAGCTTTTTGTATTTCTCGTTAAGAAGCACCTGTTTTTTCTCGGCCGTCAAGTCTTCTATAAGAACTAAAAGAAGGCGCTGTTCGCGTACTCTTATGGATCGCAAATGCATGCGACCGAACATCTTGTGAGAGTCAAACCGAATATTGCCTTCCAGAATCTTCGGTTTGCGGTCCGCAAACACTTTCCTCACGACCACGTCAGCCCGCTTTGCTTCATCGACTGACATAAAAAGACTTTGGAATTGCCTTCCACGAACTTCTTTGCTTTGTAGCTTTATAGCACCACAGGCTGTGTTGGCAAAAACTATGGCATCTGATTCATCAATGAGAATCGCCGGAACCGGAATTGCTTCCAATAATTTGCCTAAAGCTGCTTTCTTTATCCAGCGAAGGTCGAAACTATCGGAATTCGTAAGTTCTTGAGCCACTAATTTATCCAGATTGAGGGAGCGTGTCCGACCTTGACCTTTAAAAAAACGTCGGGTTCTGACAACTTCCTTTTTAGTTTCGCCGACTTTGGGCGGCGGCTTTTGGTCCATTGAATACTCGGGATCAATTAAGAATAAAAGAAAAAGTTCGTCGCAATTATCGCATGTTAGTGGCCTCTGGTCAACTCTTAATTGAACGTTTCAGGGTATCTACCTGTAGGTTGCATGTCTAAACAATATTCAGAGCGCAATTATAGTTCATTATCGAAAGCATGGATTAACACCAAGACAATTGAGATCAACATTGCCTGTGGATGCGGAATTATCGCTTCAACAGATTAATCATTGCATTCATTTCCGGGCATCTGAACGCAAAAGCAAATAAGCTGAAGATGGCGAGTCCGCCCCCGATTAACAGAGCCAAGACCGACAAATTGGTGACATTCAGCCCCAACTCCCAGTTACCGTATCCTTCCAAGATATATAAAAAAATGCTCATAATCAGTGATGCTGCCATTGTCCTTGATACTGAAGATAAGAACTCAGATGCGGGAAAAGTCCCCAGCTTTCTTACTAACAGCCAAAAAAGAACTAGAATATTGACGGCTGCAGATAATGACGTGGCAAGGGCCAGACCTGCCTGTTGCATAGATCCCATTAAAGCCAATCCTCCAACTAAATTAACGATTACGCCCATTACCGAGATCCACACAGGAGTTCGAGTGTCCTTTAATGAAAAAAAAGCCTGGGTTACTACTTTTAGTCCCGAAAAGGCCCAAAGGCCGACGGTATACCAAAGCAAAGCATGGGCCGTTTCTTTAGTATCTACGGCCGTAAACATTCCCCGTTGGAACAAGAGTGCGATAATGGGTATTCTGAGGATAATCAATGCTATTGATGCAGGGATAGTGAAAAACAGAATTAGTCGTAAGGAATATGCGACGGAATGCGCAAGGCCAACCATGTTTTTTGAAGCCGCCAATCTGGACATGGAAGGCAGAACGGCGGTTCCTAAGGCAATAGCGAAAACACCCAGCGGGAGTTCCACCAGCCGATCGGCGTAGTAGAGCCAAGATACTCCCCCGGCGGGGAGCATTGATGCTAATATGGTACCGACCAAGACGTTAATTTGGTATACGGCGCCGCCGAATGCCGCGGGAATAAACAACTTTCCGATTCTTTTCAAAGCGGGATGCCTGAAATCAAAGCTCGGAGCGCGGGCCATACCCAAGGCTGACATGAAAGGCACCTGCATACCTAGCTGTATAGCGCCTGCAAGGAGAACTGCCCATGCCAACGAAAGTTCAGGTGGAACAGAAAAATACGTTGTCCCGACGAGCACGGAAACTATCATGCACAGATTGAGAAAGATCGGAGCTGCAGCCGGAGCGGCAAAGTGATTTAGAGAATTAAGAACACCGGAAGCCAATGCTGTTAGAGAAATAAAAAATATGTACGGAAACATGATTCTATTGAGTTCTACTGTTGTCGAGAACTTTCCGGGATCATTGAGAAAACCAGGAGCGATAATTTCCACGATGTAGGGACTTAGCCAAATGCCAAAGAGAGTAACTCCTGCAAGCACTAGCGAAGCAAACGTCAGAGTTACTGTTGCGAGTTTGGCCGCTGCTTCTTTGCCGTCCTTGTGAAGAGTTTCAACAAAAGTGGGAATAAAGGCGGCAGATAAAGCACCTTCTGCAAATAACCTTCGAAGAAGATTCGGAATCCTAAAAGCAACAAAAAAGGCGTCTGCTGCAGGACCTGCTCCCAGGAAAGTGGCGGTCACCATATCGCGAATGAAACCAAGAATTCTGCTGAGGCCGGTCCAAAATCCAACAATTCCGGCGGCTCTCGTTACGGCACGTCTTTCCGAGTTCACCTGTTTATTTTTATCAGTGGACAAATTGTATTGACTCGCACTACCAAAATCTGCCATAAAGATTATTTACGGTAAGAAATGTTTTGGCTTCCCGGAAATAAAGGCATAGTTCAGATATATCCAATAAGATCAAGGAGCTTTGAATGGCAAACCATCCTTCGGCGCTCAAGCGGATGCGCCAGAATGAAATCAAAAGACTGAGGAACGTCTCTTACAAATCTCAGGTAAAAACAGCTATGAAGCGATATTTGGCTGCCGTGGAAGAAAAAAACAGCAATGCATCGGATTTGCTCGGGAAAACCGCTTCTTTGCTGCATAAGGGTGTTTCAAAGGGAATTTTCCACAGAAATACAGCGGCTCGCACTCTTTCGAGACTGTCAAAGAAACTCAGCCCGGCCTCATAAAGACGTTATTAGGGAGAACCGATGCATGACGGTCAAGATCGGCTCGGGTCTCCCATTAAAATCCATCCGACCCATGAAGGCGGCCGACCACTTAGAGCAGGATCGATTACAGCCGGAATCTCTTTGGGTGATCCTGAAATAGCGGCTAAAACCCCGGTCTTATCCATAATTCGCTTTAATATTCCGGATAGAAAAGTCTCTTCTCCGCCCCAATTCGGCTCGGCATAATTTATCAGGACCGATTGGGTTCCCGAATAGATCAAAACACATTGCAACAACAAAGGTCCTTCACCGGCGATGCTTTCTACGTCGCGCATTTCCATCCAGGCGGTAGGGAAGATCAAGACAGGGGTTTTCAGGGTCACCCCTGCTAGTTCCTTGATGTCGGCCTTTCTAGCCCCTTTTTTATCTTGCGAAAAATACAATGCAGGCTGTCGGTCGGGAGTTACAAGATCGGTCATGGATAAGGGAAGGGCGATCAGGCCGACATCACCGATCTGGTCCTTATACTCTAAAATTCTATCCGATGTTGCTGCAGGGCCAACAAAGATAGAAGGCTTCTTTATACTCTTTTGAAGTGCTGAAACGAATTCAGAAGCTTTTGGATATACTGGGTTTGTCAGGATAAGACGTTCGATTATTTCACTTTCGTGAAACTCGTGAGCCGCTTTTTTGTGCTCCGACGTTTCCTTTAAGTCCTCCTCAGCAATCCACGGCACGGATTCCAGAACCAGCATATCTCCTGTTGAACCCGAACCAAGGGAGCTTCCGGAGAATTTTCGCCCGAACCGAAGCATTTCAATGGAACCTATCAGATTGACCAATCGATCTCTGCCGAATGGTTTGTCTTCGGAATCGAGTAATGCGGGAAACGGCAGATACCACAAAGAACGATCCGGAATTACGTGAACAACGCTTTTTTCCGGCGAAATGACAGGAACCTTGCTGAAAAGAAAACGATAGATTCGCCTGCAAGGCTCCTTCCATGCATGGCCCATGAAAGATGCCTCGCCGCCGACCGAAAGATCCCTAAGCTTCTCCTGAAGATGTAAAACAGATCTATCAATTTCAGTTCTATTTGCAGGAATCTGGTAGTACCCGGCGTTTTCTGCGGATATGATTCCAACGATAATCCTATCCGGCAATAGTGTGTAATCGAGAACAATTTCCTTAGCAGACAGTTCCTTTTGGAAAACACTTAGTGAGGTTTTCTCCGGCCGTATGAAAGCTGAATACCTTTTGGATGATTTCAAAAGCGATTCTCTGACTGCCAATAGGGAATCTCTTGGGTTCTTTTGAACATCGCCATTCGTTTTCTGATGCGGCTCGAAGATGGATTCAAACAGCTTGCCTTGCAGCTCAAATTCTTCGTTCAGGAGATTTGCCGGAACATCATAAAACGGAATTATGCCTGCTTTCTTGAATATTAGATTGCGCCTACAATGCCTCCGACTTTCCATGATGTCGAATATCAAGCTTGTAGATTCAGGCTTTGTGTCGAGATTCAAAGGACCAATGATCTTGGTTATGAATTCATCGAACACTGCAAACCTGGACTCCAACTCAACAAGAATTGGGTTAGATGAAGGTAGGTCATCTATCGTGGATTGCAGAAGCTTAATAACACTATTGTATTTTTCTATAGCCGGATGAATCTCTCCGGCAAGATACAATCTTCGAGCCTCCTTAATCTCTTTATCCATTGTGTCAAAAACAGGAAGCGGCGTCGGCTCTGCGGTTCTTTCCTCGACTTTCCCCTTGAACAGCCATTGATATTTTTTTGACTTATCTTCGACGCTTGGAATCGGACGAGACTTGCCTTTAAGACTTTCAGTTTCTTCTGCCCGGCAGTCGTTTGGGATGGAAAATGCCATAGCCACTAGAGTAAAGAATGAAAAAATAAGAAATCCTGTGAATCTGGATGCAATCATAGAACTTTCTAATTCAACCTTATTTGTCGCGGTCCTCATTCCTATTGGCATTGACCCACCAGTCATCCTCTTTTTCTTTGAACCACCATGATGCAAAGTCCGTGTTGAGTATGCTTCGAGCCAATTGCTGACCCTGCTCGGTCTTAAGTCTTTTGAGGGCGGCATTAATCCAATCCGGTGCATACCTATTGCCGAGGTCCCCTAATTCCTTCAACTGCAGAATCATTTCAAGTTGGTCCGCATCGTTGGCTGCGAGTGATTCAAGTGATCGGCGCTCATTGAACTCGTCGGTGAGATCCCGGATTTCATCTCCGAAAGGTAATCCTGCGGTCATATCTTCCACGGCGGACATTTCATCCGCAGTCACGTATCTTTTGTTGACATAGTTCAGGTCGCCTGTTCGGGCCTCGACGAGATCATGAAATAGACACATGAGTACTACCCGTTCCGGCGATAATGTACCTGACATTCGGGCAAGCACATAGCCTATGATTGCTGTTCTTAAACTGTGTTCGGCAACTGTTTCTTTTCCAGTGCCCAAAAATTGAAATCCTGAACGGGGAGTCCTCTTTAGCATTCCGACTTCAAATAAAAAATCCGCAATAGCTTTTAATTCCACAACATGCCTCTCCTATGAGGATCTGGAGTGATTACCACGATTTTGGTCTCGCGGCAATATTTAGCTACACAAAATCCGGTCAAACATAAGTTGGTTCGGATAGTATCGGACGGAATTGTCTGAAAATTTGAATTACGGAATACAAACAAATAGTGATCGCATGTCGGTCAATTCACATTCCCCATTTCTAATGTCGGTCTTAATGATGTAATTTGATAAAACTATTGATCGGAATTCGAGCCATCAAGGAGTGAAAATTCTGAACCCCGAAACCATTTGTGACATTTGCGGCCGCAAAGAATACAAATCCCTTTTCGTGAAAGAAGGCTTTCGCCACGTAATGTGTACCGAATGCGGAATGGTTTATGTCAATCCGCTCTTGATCGACCACCTCGACCAGCAGCGAGATTCGGGTACAGGTTCGATGGGTGACGAGAGTCTTAGTCGTAAGCAGAGATTTAAATTGAAAAAGCAGCTTGAGGAACTCGAAAAATACCGCCTTCTGAATCGCATGGCCGAAATCGGTCCCGGAAGAGGCTGGTTTTTGTTGGAG
Organism: uncultured Syntrophaceae bacterium; assembly: GCA_964613745.1. Lineage (GTDB taxonomy): Bacteria > Desulfobacterota > Desulfomonilia > Desulfomonilales > Desulfomonilaceae > CAZTJA01. Next base: position 1,770 of record CAZTJA010000075.1, on the reverse strand, counting down.
GCCGGGAAAAAAGGGTGGGAGCGATGGGCCGTTGAGGTGAACAAGGATGCTCTAAAGCGTCTCGAACAAATTGCACTCGAGAAAATAATTACTGATCCGGCTGAATGCATGAGCTTGCCCGAAGACCATTTCGATGTAATTAGAATGTGGGATGTGATCGAGCATCTTCAATCCCCGAGAGCAGCGGTCACGCGAATCTTTACAGCCCTAAGACCTGGTGGACTGCTGAACATGTCTACGACAAATTTTAATTCATTGTCCCGAATAGTGAATGGACCGGAATGGGTTTATTTGAACGGTAGCGATCACATACATCTCTTTGATCCAATTACCATCAAAATATTGTTGGAAAGAATTGGATTTACCCAGGTTGTAATTCATACCCGGTCCTTCAATCTTAGAAGAAAGCTCTACCACCCGGAACAGGAGCTTCCAATCGTGAATCCAATCTGGATTCCATTCAGAAAGCTGATTGATGAACTCATTCGATTCACAAATTATGGACACCAGATGATTATAAAGGCTCAGAAGCCGAAATAGGCAAGTGAGAGGATCCGATGCCGAATTCAATTCGTGCTCATCTAAACAGACTTCCCCGGTTCCTTGGGTTGCAGCGAAGCACGGTGGGGCTGCTTGCAATTGTTATTTTGGTGGGAATGGGCGAGCGAATGGCAGAACGTTTTCTGCCTATCTACATGATGGCACTCGGGGGTGGGGCTCTGTCCATTGGACTTCTCAATGCGATGGATAATTTGCTATCGGCACTTTACTCCTTTCCGGGAGGATATTTATCGGATCGTATAGGTGGGAAGAAAGCGTTACTCGTGTTTAACCTCGTAGCCATGGCAGGTTTTGCAATAGTAATTCTGATACCTTCCTGGCAAGCCGTTCTGATCGGAGCGGTGCTGTTCATTTCATGGTCTGCCATATCGTTGCCGGCCACAATGAGTCTGCTTTATGAAGTGCTCCCCAATAATAAGCGTACTATGGGCGTGACAATGCACTCTCTGGTGCGCCGTATCCCAATGGCTCTTGGTCCGATTCTCGGAGGACTATGCATCGATGCTTGGGGAGAAGTTGAGGGTGTGCGAATAGCGTTTGCGGTTGCCTTGTTTCTGGCAGGAGTAGCACTGGTATTGCAGCAAATCTTGATTGAGGATACCAGGACACCATCGAAGAACGAAACATGTGAACTAGTGCCCGAAAGAAATCCAGCAAGAATGCTTAAATTGATGAATCCGCAGATGCGTAACTTGTTGGTTACCGACATTTTGATAAGATTCTGCGAACAAATTCCGTATGCTTTTGTTGTCATCTGGGCAATGAAAGCCATCTCCCAACCGGTTACCGCGTTTCAATTCGGATTGCTGACGAGCATAGAAATGGCCACAGCGGTCCTCATCTACATTCCGGTTGCGTACATGGCCGACAAAGGAACGAAAAAACCTTATGTGCTAATCACATTTTGTTTTTTCACCCTGTTTCCTCTCGTGCTAATGTATTCTCAAAACTTTGAGTGCTTGATATTTGCATTCATAGTGAGAGGACTCAAAGAATTCGGGGAACCAACTCGCAAATCCTTGATCATGGATTTGGCTCCCGATAACTGCAAGGCGGGCATGTTCGGGTTGTACTATCTCATTCGAGACGTCGTGGTATCAATTGCGGCTTTCAGCGGCGCAATTCTGTGGCAAATCAGTCCGGAAACCAATTTCGTGGTCGCTTTCATATTCGGAATCATAGGAACGATAGGATTCGCAATCTACGGGA
>CAZTJA010000074.1:0-15336 GCA_964613745.1 uncultured Syntrophaceae bacterium | reverse complement strand
ATGAGGAAAGTCATGGCTTGGACCGGCAGCCGGATTTTGGAAGTGGCGAAATCACGGACATCATCGCACCCGTAATTTCAGAAGATCTTAAATTCAACGACCCACTTGTTCACGTTGAGAACCTGCGGGACGACGGTGAGACGAGGGATCAAGACGCCTGCAAAGGACGGTCTATTGCTCGCAATTATATGGTCATTGAATTGCCGGTCAGAGATTTGGATCAAAATGGATCCGAAGCCGGCCGGTTAAGTGACATTACGGAAAAGGGACTTCAGATTACCGGACTGGAAGTCAAACCAGGTGAAATAAAGAGATTGATGATTGACGCCGACGGGTTGTCGGATTCCCATTCGTTTGAAGTAGAAGCAGAATGCCGCTGGTCAAGGAAAGAATTGGATGGGACTTACTATGCCGGGTTTCAGATCACCTCGGTAAGTGAAGGAGGCTTGGTCAATCTCCGCAAGGTTATCGACCTTCTAGCGATTTCTCAGGAAGGATTCTGCTGACCCAAATTCGTTACCTTCACAGAACCTTAAATTACCTAGTACAGAAATCTTATTTAGTGCAGTAATAGGCGATTCTGGAATCTCGAGCATGAATTTTCTCAACTGTACCGAACCCTGACGCTCTGAGCATATTCTCAAGTCCCAAACGGTTTGGAAACCACCAGTTGAAATGTCTATCGTGTATTGTGTCATTACTGAACCCTGGAAAAACAAATTCCCATAATGGACGATCGTCGTGTCCTCCCAACGAGCAAAGTTCTGACTCGAAGACGGCTCCTACATTACACAATTTGTAAACATTGCTTATAGCCAAGAATGGGTTCGAACAATGGTATATGACCCCGAGGCAGAATATGAGATCGAACCTCCTGCCTAGAGAATCCAGGTCATAAACGGATAGTTTCCGATATTCAATATCCAAATTGAGTACATCCGCCACAAATCTTGCCTGGTCTAGAAAACCTTCCGACATGTCGATTCCAACAACTTTTTCGGCGCCATGTTTTTTGGCGGCTACACTGAAGAACCCTGCATTGCATCCTATGTCCAGCACAGATTTACCCGATAAATTGCCGAATTTTAGATAAAAATCATCCCAGAGCTGCTGAAGGTGTGGATACACGACTTCCGTGGTATACAGCCCATCTCCCAGATAAATTGAATGAAACCATTTTTCCTGTTTACCTAATTCACCTAACTTTTTGAGTATCTCTTCCCTGGATAATTTAGAGTCCATCTTATCTCCAAAAAAAAAGCGCGGGACATTTGATCCGGCGCTTATTATACCAACAAACTCAGTTGTAAAACTACGGTCTTTGCTCGGGCCAGTGTGTTTGGTCACCCGATTGTCCGTAAAATGTGCTCTGACCAAGAGTTTCCAGCTTGTCTGAGTCAAATTCCGGTGATTGCTTTATTTCTTCCATAGTAAGATCAATGTAAAGCTTCTCGTCATCCCATCCTATGGACTCAATCCATCCCACGGAAACTAGAACTTTCTTACCGAAAAACCAATTCTGAGTATCAATAACCAGGTATTTTATCGTCCAATCCTGATCATCAATTATAAAGTCTTCGACATGTCCCATTGCTCCGTCGGCAGCTTCTACGTAGAACCCGGTAACCTCGTAAGTGCTTCTGAGGTCACCATCACTGTCTTCAAAGTCGTCAGCATCAAGTGTCGAATCTGGGTTCATTCTCCAACCGTAATAGGCATTTAACTCTTCAGTGAACGATCTCGCAATGGGAACGTCCTCTTCGATTGCAGGGCTTTCTTCAATTTTTTCCTTGGATAAGTCGATTGGTAGCCGTTCAGATTGCTTGCTGGGTTTATGGATTACCGCGGGAGAAACCAACACTTTTCTTCCCGGCAGCCATTTATTGGTATCTACCACCAGGTAATGTATCTCCCACGTCTGATCGTTAAAATAGAATCCCCTGACTTTTCCTATATCACCATCATTAGCTTGTATTTCATAGCTCTGTAATTCTTTCACGCTGTGCAGCATTGGGTACTCTCCTCGGTTTTTGTACGTGTGCAATATTCAAGTGACCCCTCCCATTCCCTTCGATACTTCAGCGGGGTTTTTGTAATCCTTATTGGGTAACTTATCGAGCACAGCAACAATTTCCTTCGGAGCATCATTGTCCTTGGCTTTATCGATTAGGCCTGCTTTTTTTACAGGATAATTGATACCGCGAAGATAACGTTGCACCATTATAGGATTAATCTTTTTTGCTTTTGCCATTTTCACCTCAGGCGATGTGAAGCAACAATTGTGCCATTGGATCAAAGGCTGAGTAGATAAAGGATAGCATCTCGGAATGGTGAACTCTAAAAAAACAATTACTTACAACAACTTACGGAGCACAAATTGCGAGATTAAATCGGCCTGCAAAATTGATGTCAGAAAAGCTCCTACTGCTAGTAAATTGAGTCTTTTCTACCCTGATGTGATCAAGATACTGTTCAGAGCGCGGGCAAAAATTGCTCCATCGAAATTATCGGCTCAAATAAATCGCCCTCGGATTCGACTTGATCCAGAACCTGCTTCCAAGTCATTACCAGACCATCTGTATCCTTTTTCTTTTGTGCGTCGAATATTCGATCCCATGATATGGGTGCCGATACGGTCGGCTCTTCTCGCGCTCTCATAGAGTATACGCAAACCGTGGTCTTATGATCATCGTTCTGGCTCCAATCGACAAACACCTTTCCTTTTCTTAAATCTTTGCGCATGTTCGATGTCACTAAATTCGGCATTCTCTTTTCCAAAAGCTGAGCTACGGCTCTTGCGAAAGTTTTGGTGTGGTCGTAGGTCACAGGGGTATTTAGCGGAACGTAAATATGCAGACCTTTTCCGCCTGAAGTTTTCGGAAAGCTCTCAATGCCGAGATCATCGAAAATATATTTTAGGCGAATGGCCACTTCGAGACACTGCAGGAGCGTAGCGGGTTCGCCTGGGTCAAGATCAAAAACCAACATTTTAGGAGTTAAAATATCATTCGCTAATGACAAGGACGTGTGCATCTCTATGGAGGCAAGATTGACGACCCAAATAAGTGAAGGCAAGTCATTCACCAGACAAAAATTAACGAATTTCCGGCGATTACTCGGCACCGGAACCGTGTCGATCCAGTCCGGATGGAATGCCGGGCACTCCTTTTCGTAAAAGAAATTGTCATCGACTCCGCCCGGGTATCTCTTCAACGTCAAGGGTCTATTCTTAAGGTGAGGAAGAATATACTTACCGATTTTTACGTAATAATCTATGACTTGTCCTTTAGTAAATCCTGCGGCCGGATAGAGCACTTTGTGCAAGTTGGTTAATTTCAGGGTCCGGTCTTCAATGGTTACGAGTGATGAGGTACTCTCTGATTTCATATGTCACACCAATTATCCAATAAGCAATTCACTGCTCCAATTGTACCTGGAGCGGGTCCTTATCGTTTCTTAATCCCTTATAAGAGGGATGTCTTAGTCGACCGGTAGGAGTCCATTCTCGAAATTCAAATTCCGCCACGAGCACTGGCTCAACAAATAATGCGTTTTTATATGCCACCTTTTCACTGAAGGGGTTTGTGGTTCGCGATATTTTTTCCAACTTTGCTCTAAGCTCCAACTTTTCTTTGTCTGTAAAACCTGTCCCAACTTTGCCTGCGAAGAGGAGTTTTCCTTCCGTGTAATAACCTGTGAGCAAAGCTCCCACACCTCTTTCAACTATGTTCTTTTCGGGAATCCACCCGCCGATCACAAGCTCTTGCCTATTAATTGTTTTGATTTTCAACCACTTACCCGTACGCTTGCCGGGCTCATACCGACTATCCAATTCTTTCGCTATGATGCCTTCCATCTCGTTCTCATTTGCTGCGGCCAGCATTTCCTTACCGCGTCCTTCGTGCCACGGCGGAGTCCGCCAGTGCGTCGAATTTAAATCGAGCCCATCAAGTATCTTCCTTCGTTCCACATAGGAGGTTTGAAGTAAAGCTTTGCTGCCCAAATACAGGATGTCAAAGATCATGTAGGTTACAGGAATTGATTTGATAGTATTTTCAGAAGGATTTGTAGCTAAATGCATGCGCTTGGCCAGCAAGCTGAAGCTCATTCTGCCGTTTTCCGTGAACGCAACGAGTTCGCCGTCTAAAATAGCCGGTGTTCTTCCGAGAGCTTTGCCCAAATCCGTAAGTTCCGGCCATCGGAAGGTGACATCAAGTCCATTTCGACTTTCAATCAGCAGTTTTCGGCCGTCCCAATAACAAATTAACCTTATTCCATCCCATTTGTACTCAAATCCGTAATTTACCTGTTTTGAAGGAAGCTTTGATAGGGTAGAAAGCATGGGTTGCAAATGTTGCGGCATGTCGTCAGGATGTTCGGTTCTAAGAAGTGCAGCGGATTGCTGAACCTTTTGTGGATGAAAGTCCCCGTTTGCTTCTACCGCTTCTAACTCTTCTATCGTAAGTCCACTGAGAACTGATTCCGGTTTTTCAAGAACGATGTCCCGAGAGGGATCAGCAGAATCATCATCGGTTTTAATGAGAAGCCATTCTTCTTGTCGTCCCCTTCGAAATCGATTGAGCGAAAAAGTACCATTCAATTTCTTACCGCGGAGCCTAAACGAAACGTGTCCATGCTCAATAGCTTCTTCCATGGAGTAAGCTTTTCCGCGTTTGGTAGTGATATTTTCATACGTTCCGGTGTCCCAGACAATGACCGGACCTGCTCCGTATTGTCCTTCGGGTATTACGCCTTCAAAATTGGCATAATCCATCGGATGATCTTCGGTCGCTACCGCTAGACGTTTAACGGATGGGTCCAATGACGGTCCCTTGGGAACTGCCCAAGATTTGAGCACACCATTCACTTCAAATCGCAGATCATAGTGCAATCTGGTTGCATCATGTTTTTGAATGACAAAGATGGGCACGTCGGAAGTAGACGGTACAATGCCTCTGGGTTCCGGAGTTACCTCAAAATCTCTCTTATTCTTGTATTCTTCAAGTGAATTCATAACAACCAATCTATACATGAACCAAATTAGTCACTAGACAAGCACCTGATGACGCTAAGTATGAACCATGTCTGAACGGACGGTTCATAACTATTCTTAGAATTAGCATTAGGTTTCATGCCTAACTGTTACATGTAGTGACACCGCTTTTGCTCTGTTTTAATTTACTTCTCCTATGGAAATCTAATCTGATCCCATATACATAGTTGACAACCTGCCGAAAAATAAATTGCGGAAAAAGAGAAAAAAGGATTTCTTTTTTTGATTCGTTCGAGTAGAATTTCCCTACTTCTCAGATCCCATCAATGCTCTTCAGGTTTAATCACATTTCGGGCCACCGAATTCGGGACTGACGAATAAAACCACTTTCCATTAAATTTTAATTCAATTTTGTTCATGGATTGGTTCGCGTTTAGCGATCAATGGAACATTCAAATGAGGATTCGGATGAAAACTTGTTTTGTGGCTGTGATTTTGGTCTTGTGCATAGCCTCACTGAGTTGTGCTGATGACGTGTCTTCCGGATACTGCTTTTCCATCGAAGAATTGACCCAAAAAATTGACGAGTTGCGCGATATGATCCTCTATAATTATCAACGATCCGGACTGACACTCTGGGCACCACTTTACTACTGGAGATGTAGTCAAGATCAAGAAAAGATTTTTTATCGGTATACCTTCCTACCATTGGGCACGAACGAGAATCAGTTCGCCCGCCGGGTAGTCAATGAAGCGGGAAATTGCCGAGTTGAACCCGTTTATGTACCGATAAAGCTCAACCGAGCGGGCAGCATGCGCTCGTAATTTAGGAGTATTAAAATGATGAGTGGATTGGACGGTTTTATATTTGGCTTTTTGGCCGGTGCAATGTTTGCTTACATGATGATATTCAATAGAATATGATCAAATGATTTCGGGTGTTGAAACATAAGAGGATCCTCCATAGGGCACCACCCAAACCTTAGGGTTTTTGGGTAAAAATTTTGAGGCCCATGAAAGACCGTCGGTAATTTTGGTAAAGCTTGTAGCTAAACCTACTCTGCGCCCTAAATCCTCGGGTAATAGAGGACTGTCGCTGAAAATACCAAGATGATTTCTTTTTAGCATCTGAAGGCCAAAGTGGCTGATGAAGGTTTCTTCGGCAGGTTCATGTTTCTTAAGCTTTTGGACGAGAGGTAGAATTCTCTTTTCTCCGAGCATTTGTAATATAAAACGCAAAAGCCCGTAAGGGGGATTTTTTCGATTCATGGGAATTTCCCCCACACCGGTTTCGCACTTCAGAAATCCGAGCATGACTCCGCCTGGTTTGCAAGCATATATGGTGTTTCCGACACATTTGATGCTCTGGCGAAGATCTGCTTCCATAGGATAACTATTCGTCATCACCAAATCAGCTTGCTCAGGTACTTCAAGGTTCATATGTGATTGGATAAACTTTTCCGCCGATCTCTGTGCAGCAATTGGATCACCGCAGAAAAACTTTACCGGCACGGCATGTTCATTCATGGAAGCATTCACTATGAAAATGTCCTTCCTAAGTAATCCGGCCGCTTCTTCCAAATCCAACCTCATCGGGGAATTATGTCCTTGGACACCAACGTAGTCGAAAATCGTTCCTCCGACTCCTTGCAAGTGATTTGAACCTATTGTTTCCGCAGAAGCGCAACCAGGTACAAGCATTTTTAGACCGCCGCCGAAGCCAAGTAGAAGATGTGGTTCAATTGAGCCGAGACACACTATGAAATCTGATTCCGGCAGATCGGAATTGACTGCCACTTTGGTGCCGCGGGACGTAGTTCCGATTGACACCAATCCACCTTGATCATAAGCATCGTGACATTTGACTTGAAATGTTGACAGGATATCGGCCCCGAGTTTCTTTACCAACTCCTCTTCAGTCGATGGCCTATGTACACCGGAAGCTATTAAAATACGAATATTCTCCTGCAACGCACCGGCATTAAACAAATGATTCAAAACCGGTTTAATAAATTGAACTACCGGGGTAGGTCTGGAATGATCATCACAGACAATCGTAATTCTGGAGTTTCTGAGATCCCGTTCAGCGATTCCAGGCGAGCCTATCGGACTCATGAGTGCCTGAGTGCAGGATGTCGCAATATCAGTTACGGAATCGGACTGTATAGGTTTTAGCTCTCCCAGTATGGACCAGTGTTCCGGAACGTCAACTTCGAGTAATTCTCGGCCCCATGGAAATTGAATCTTTTGCATTTTTACCTCGATCAACAAACAGAGATTAATTATTTACGAAACATACTTCCGGAAAGATTCCAGACTAAGTCAATACTGTCTCCAAACAAAGATGGAGCCTTGCAGCTCCATCTTTGGCCATTCACATTTTAAAATATTATTTCTTAGGAAATTCTCCCGAAAAAGTCACTCTCGTTTCTTTGCCTTTTTCATCCTTGAAAACCGCAGTTCCACCGCTAATTCCGATGGGAAACGCTAGATCGCTAACCGTGTCCCACCATTTCTTAACCATAGCGGCGGGAGTGGTCTTCATCTCCTGCAGCTTACCGGAATTGCCTGCTCCCACACTGAGGTTCAATATTGCAGGATGAGTTTCATTTGTGACGATAATCCGGAGCTGATTGGTTTTTCCGGCCGGAACCCACATATCGTCGTCCGTCATAGTCGTATTTATGTCAAATCCTTCAAACATCGTAGTGAACGATAGTTCATCGAGCATTACCGCTTCTTTGTTGGGATTCTTGACTGAAAACACGACGGCTAAATTCATGATCGCACCGGCCGCCAAATCCTTGCCGGGCTCTTGTTCACTTTTATATTCAATGCGGGGTTTGACAAAAAAAGGTTGTATGCTTGCGACTTCTATTCTTTCTAAAGTGATGACGGGCGGATCTAGAGCGAGAGACGGCATGACCGATAGGCCGAAAAGAAAAACCATGGTCAAGAGGATCATAATGTGTTTTTTCATCCGTATGCTCCTTTCCGATAGTGCTTCAGATTGTGATGTTGTCAGCGTCGATGAAACGAGCAGTTGCCTTTAGAGGGCGTAGTCTTGCATCACGCAAGCCAACGTTTTCTGCGTTTATAGTGCTTGACGTCGCGAAAGCTTTTTCTACCGCCCACATCCGTCAACCCCAAATAGAAATCTCGTATGTCGGGGTTTTCCTTCAGTTTCTCCGAAGTGTCGTCCATAACGATCCGACCGTTTTCCATGACATACGCGTAGGGAGCGACGGTCAAGGCAAGTTTTACGTTCTGTTCAACCAAAAGAATGGGAATCATTTCTTCGCGGTTGAGTCGCTGAATGATGTCGAAAATTTCTTTGATCAGCAGAGGGGCCAAGCCCATTGAGGGTTCATCAAGCAGCAACAACTTCGGTTGTGCCATCATGGCTCTGCCTATTACGCACATTTGTTGCTCGCCACCGCTGATGAAGCCTGCCATTATGTTTCTACGTTCTCTCAAACGCGGAAAATAGTGGTAGACCATATCCAGCCTTTCCTTGAGACCCTTAGGCCGCAGGTGACCGCCTACAATCAAGTTTTCCTCAACGGTGAGGTGCTCAAACACTCTTCTTCCTTCAATAATCTGAAAAATACCGCGCTTGGAGATCTGTTCGGCAGGCAGCTTATGTATCTTCTCACCCATGAATTCGATGCTGCCGTCCGTGACTTCTCCTTCCTCATGATTGAGCAGCCCGGATATTGCTTTCAAAGTGGTGCTTTTTCCGGCTCCATTTGCTCCAAGCAAGGCTACAATTCCCCTTTCGGGGACACTTATGGAAACGCCTTTGAGCACGAGGATCACTTCGTGGTATCGCACTTCAATATTATTGATATTTAGAATTTTCTTGACAGTCTCGGCCACTCTGTCTACTCCCTTTGAATTTTTGCAATCGAGCTTAAGAGGGTGGACCGGCCACCCTCATAAGGATTACCAACCCAGCCATCCGTCCCACTTATCGGGGAATTTTTTCTTCATGTCGATTTTGATGAATGGTTCAATCTTTCCATCTTTGACTGTGTAAAGAGTAGCAACAGGAGACGGCCTGTGATCTTTAGAAGTTATGGTAGTTGGGGGTCTACCCAAAGCATCTTTGGTCTCAAATGGAAACCAATCGGTAAGAGATTCGAGGGATGCTTTGATGGTTGGTCCATCAAGTTTGCCTTGCTTATCTGCACGCCCCAGTCCTGCGGCGGCCAATGATACCTTTAACCACCCCTGAACCGTTCTTACGTCTCGTTTTTCTTCAGGAACGGAGGGGTTAATTTTCTTGGTATACTCTCTTACTTTGTCCATGTAAGGAACATTCTCGTGCAGGAAGCTGGCTGATGCTGCTCCTATGACCCCTTCGGATGCCTGCCCGGACATGCGGATGAGATTGTGGTCGAAGCCCCAATTGTTCGTGATGTGGTCCGCTTCGAGTTTCAGGGCATAAGCGTCCTTGATGGCCGTTGCAACCGACATAGTGGTATTGCCGTGCCAGACTATGGTTGCATTTTCGCCCTTAGCTGCAAGAACCTGACTCTTGGCATCTAATGCGGTGAGAGAAACGTCCTGATCTTTGGCAACTTCGATCCCAAGAAGCTGAGCCTGATCTTTGATGGATTTGATTGGGGCGCTTGCATATGGTGCCGCGAACATGTAAAAGCAAACAAGTTTGGGCTTTTGGCCGGCTTCTCTAGCTTTCTTCCACTTGTCGCTCTTGAGCCAAACTTCTTCATACCAAGCAGTCAAGCAGGCCCGAGCGTTGGTTGAATAATCGGTGCTGTAGATGAAATTGTAAGGTGTTTTCGCTGGATCGCACAGGAAATTAGACAAAGAGTCACTAATAGTGACCATCTTATCTTTGTTTACCGTGGCTGAAAGAGCCTCGGTATCTCCAGTTCCCCATTGCAGCAAAATATGGATTTTTTCTTGATTCAAAAAGCGTTTATAAATGTTCTGGGCTTCTGGAACGCTGTAACGGTAGTCCGAAAGGAAGAGTTTTATTTTCTTTCCGTTTATTCCCCCCGTGTCGTTGATGTACGCAACCGCTTCTTTAACTCCCAAGGCTGCATCTTTTCCTACGTCCGAAGTTGCGCCGGTTAGGTCGTTGATCGAACCGACCCGTATCTCCTCTGCCGCGTAAACGAAAGAAGAGAAGATGAGGATCAGGCTGCATGACAGCAACAGGATTCTCTTGCCCATACGACTACCTCCCAGGTGTGTAATTGGACCTTGCGGTACCGTGCGAGTATGGATAGAAATTCGAAAGCACCAAAGCCCGGTTCTACTTACGGGTGTAGGAAAAGGGCCATAGGTTAAAGTAATTCTTCAATTGCCAGTATCTGTAGGCCAACCCGTTTGGCTCGTAAATCAGGAAGAAAATGATCGCTAATCCGAAGACAGCATCTTTGAAGAATGTAATTTTGATGGTGATGAGTGAAAGCCAGGCCAATGTGGGAAAATTGGTCGTAAGAATGTCGGTGAAATGACCAACACCGATTTCAAGAAATCTGAACACGAGGACGAAGAAAGCGGATCCGAATACTATTCCTTGAATACTGCCAACCCCTCCAATCAGAATAATTCCTACCCATAGGAGCGAATTGAACCATTCATAATGTTCGGGGGAAACCGAAGAAAGCGAACTAATGTAAAAACTTCCAGCTATTCCTGCAAAAAAACCGGCTACAAAGAAGGCCAGGAGCTTGTATGCAACAATATTCACTCCCATGGTTTCAGCGGCAATGTCGTTGTCACGTATGGCAATCCATGCTCTGCCCGGTTTGGCTCGCAAGAGATTACCCATTGCTATGAGGCAAACAGCCACCAGGAATATTGACCAGTAGTAGATTCTGGTGTCGTTGTTTATGAGCCATGGGCCAATCTTTATCAACTCCGGCGGGATCTGAAACGCCTGTCCACGCCCGCCGATTTGACTCACGTACTGAGTGATAACCAGTGGTACCGTTATCCACTGAGCCGCCATGGTGGTCATGATGAGATAAAAGCCTTTGACTCTCGCAGAAGGCAGCCCGAAGAGTACCGACCACAGTCCTGCGGCTATTCCGGCGGTTACTGTACTGATGGGATAGGCGAGCCCCCAATCATGAAAGAATTGGGGCCACGGAATGAACAAAACCATCATTGCGCTGCAATATCCGCCGACTGCAACAAATGCGGCATGTCCGAGGGTGATCTGACCACAGTAGCCTATGAGGAGCTGAACTCCTAGTGCAGCCAAGATGTAGTAATTAATGTTGTAAAAGACCGTCAACCAGTCGTCGGCGAATATGTATGGCACCGCGAGCAGGACAATGGCCATTAAGACCATTTTTCCTTTGATGAAAGAAGTTCGCCACCAGTTCTGGTCTTGCGCATAAGACTCAAAGTATGTACCGCATGGAAGATAACTCATGGTTAAACCCTTTCTATACGTTCCCAGCCCCAAAGGCCGTAGGGTTTAAATAAGAGAAAAATGACCATAAAAATGAAAGGAGCTATCTCCTTAATTCCGCCGGGAAAATAGTAATCGAAGTACCCGCCTGCTATGTTCTGGAGTACTCCAATTGTGATGCCGCCTACAATTGCTCCGGGGACCGAATTCAGACCCCCGAATACCACCACCGGCAACACCAACAATCCGAGGCTACTCACGGAATAATTTAGTCCGTTGATGTTTCCGAGCAGCGTTCCACCGACTCCTGCAGCCATGAAGGCAATTGCCCACGCCAATGCGTAAACAAACTTTGCACTTACACCCAGCGAGAGCGCAGCCATCTCGTCGTCGGCGCACGCCTGCATGGATAAGCCCCAGCGCGTGTACTTGAAAAATGAGACGAATATCGCCATTAAAATGAGCGCTGCAATAAAACTCCAGAGATAAACCTGGCCGATTGCAACTCCCCAGATTACGATGGGCTCAATCGAAAATATTCGAGGATAGAAAACCTGGGTATCCGGATCCCAGATGAGAAAAACCATACCCTTAAAGAAAAATGCTAGGCCTACAGTGACCATAATTACGGCCAATATGGGTTCCCCAATCATTTTTCTCAGGAATAATCGCTCCGTGAGTAATCCAAGGATAATTCCAATGATCATCGTACCAATCAAGGAAAGTACAAATGCCTGGGTAATCGGCATAGCCGGGACGAACATTGTATAAAGATAGAGGCATACGTAACCTCCTATCATCGTCAACTCGCCCATAGCTAAATTGAGTACGCCCGAGCACTTGTATATGAGCACCCAGCCGAGTGCCACGAGCGCAAAGATAGACCCGAGCATAACACCGGTAACAACAAGCTGCGCGAATAAGAATGGGTCGGCTGCTATGGTCCGAACGGATGGAATCGCAACAATAATCAAGCCGACGGCAATCAAAATACGTTTGAGTTTAGGTGACATTACTTGCTGCCCCCCTGCGGCTTTACTTCCTGAAGTCTAATATCCGCTCTGATCTGCGCCACTCGGCCGTCTTCGTAAGTGATGTCGGTCTCCATGCGCATCGAGTCGTCAGGTGAGTACAGAGCGTCTATTATGTCCTTGTAGCGGTTTTCAACAAAAGCTCGACGAATTTTCCTCGTTCGGGTCAACTCGTCGTCATCTGCATCGAATTCTTTGTACAGATTGGCAAATCTGCGAATTTTAGCTGCTTCGGGGAGCGTGCGATTGACTTCTCTGAGTTCATCTTCAATGAGATCGTAAATTTTGGGATTTTGGGACAATTCAGTGTAACTCGTATAGTTTATTCCATTGTCCTCCGCCCATTTGCCTACTGTATTGTAATCAATGCAGACGATTGCCACGACATAAGGCCGCATGTGGCCGACAATCAATGCATCCCGCATATAAGGGCTGAATTTTATGCGAGCTTCTAGGAATTGAGGTGAAAATTTCCTTTTGTCGCTCAATATCATGATGTCTTTGGATCTGTCAAAAACGACCAGATGCCCATCTTCGTCAATGAAACCGGTATCCCCCGAATAGAGCCAACCATCTTTCAAAGTTTTCTTCGTCTCTTCTTCCATTTTGTAATAACCAACAAAAACGGAAGGACTCTTTGACAAAATTTCATCACTTTCCGTGATCTTGATTTCCGTTCCTGGAATAGGAGTGCCCACTGTATCGAACTTGACGTCATCGTCCCTATGCACAACGGAAATACCGGCAATTTCGGTTTGACCGTATATTTGTTTGAGGTTGACTCCTATTGCATGAAAAAAACGGAAATGATCGGGTCCCATCGCAGCCCCACCTGTGTAAGCCCTTCGAACCCGGCTTAAACCCAAGTGATCGCGAATCTTTGAGTACACGGTCCAATCGGACAATTTATGCAAAAGTTTCCAGTGAAACGGAATGTCCTTTTTATCAAATTTGAAGTCTGCAGTTTTGTAACCGATGTTCATTGCAGTTCTGTACATCCACCGCTTGAGCCAAGACGCATCGAGATGCTTGACCTGAACTGACCTGGTCATTTGTTCATAACGCCTAGGCGGTGCGAACATAACGTGTGGACCGATTTCCCTCACGTTATCTTCTGCTGTCTCAGGCTCCTCGGGAAAATTGACGGTGAAGCCCACCTGTAAACCGCAGGAGATGGCCATCATCTGCTCACCAATCCAGGCGAAGGGCAGGTAAGAAACGAAGTCGTCGGTATCCTTACAAGGATCTACCCTCATCAGGTTTTGACCCATTGTGAGCATGTTGTAGTGAGTGAGAAGAACACCTTTTGGAACTGAGGTGGTGCCGGATGTGTAAAAGAGTAAACATACGTCGTCCCCGTGTCCTTTTGCAATGAGATCCTCGAAAAGGGTAGGGGATGCGGCACCTTTTTTCTTACCTAATTCAATGATCTCTTCCAAGCTGATGAGCATAGGATCATTGTAATGCCTCAATCCCTTTGGATCGTCCCAAATTATTTTTTTGAGCTTGGGGCATTTGTCTCGAATTGAAAGGGCCTTATCTACTTCTTCCTGACCTTCTGCAACGTAGAATTTTGCATCGGAATGATCGACTATGTATTGAACTTCGTCCAACAACGAATCCTGAAACAACCAGACGCCAATACCCCCTGCGCACATAGCGGCCATTTCGGTCCATAGCGCCTGAGGCCTATTGTCCCCGATCATTATCACTTTATCGTTGGGTTCCAGGCCGAGCTCAATCAATCCCAGACAGATATTCCTTACATTATCTATATACTGCGACCAAGTAACCGGTCGCCAAATTCCATACTCCTTTTCTCTCATAGCGACTCGGTCACTACCGAATGTCCGACCTTGTTGAATTAGGAGTTTTGGAAGAGTGAGATCTTTCGTAATTTCAATTTCGCCTTTGGTAGCTTGCTCATCTGCGGCTGGCATAGAGATCCTCCACCTCTCCGAGATACGCCTTTATTACTTCGGGATTTTCTTGAATCTCGCTGGGGGTACCTTCGGCGATTTTAACGCCAAAATTGAGAGTCATTACCCTGTCGGAGAGGTCCATAACCACTCCCATATCATGCTCTACAAGGATGCACGTTACCCGCCATCTCTTATCTTCATTGATATCAACGATAAAACGGGCCATGTCCTCAGTCTCTTCCAGGTTTAAACCCGCAAGCGGTTCATCCAGCAGAATGAGATCTGGCTTGACGGCGAGTGCCCTAGCCAACTCGATACGTTTCTGCATTCCATAAGGAAGCATTCCTGTTATCTCATTGCGAAATGCTTGTATCTCCAAAAGATCGATGATTTCTTCTTCTATGAACGCACGATTCTTGATTTCTTCTCGGCTGGTCTTGCCCCAATAAATACATGAACTCAGGATCCCGGATCTCAGGTGCATGTGTCTACCAAGTCTGATGTTATCCAGAACCGTCATTCCCCCGAATAATTCGATCTTCTGAAAGGTTCTTGAAAGGCCCAGTGATGCTCGCCTATGGGGGGACATTCTGGTGATGTCGGTTCCCTTATAAAAAAGCTTGCCCTGCTTTGGCCGGTATAGGCCGTTAATGCAGTTCATCATGCAAGTCTTTCCAGCACCGTTAGGACCAATAATCGAAAAAATCTCTCCTCTATTCACTTCGAAACTAACGTTTGTTAGTGCCGCCACCCCATGAAACGAGAGAAAAATATTTTTCGCTTCGAGAATAGTTTCGGGCATAGAGCGTCCCCTTTGCGAGATCGCTAATGAGTTTAGGCTAGACGGCTCAATGGAGCCGCGGAGTTACAGGCCGATCAGTGGAAGGGAGTGTATATAAAAACAAGCACGGATTTTCCGGCTCGGAGATGAGGGGTCCAAAATAGCAGAACGTACTTAGGAGGTCAAGTTTTTGTATGGTGAACGCGCAAGCAAAA
>CAZTJA010000073.1:0-15480 GCA_964613745.1 uncultured Syntrophaceae bacterium | reverse complement strand
AAGCTGGAACCTTTAGTTTCCACAAAAAAAAATATCTTATTGGATTTCGAGTGTTTGGATTATGTAAGCAGTGCCGGCCTAAGATGCGTAGTCATTCTTGCGAAAAAGTCGGCTGCATCCGGAATTCGTGTATGCTGTTTTTCGCTTCAGCCTCTAGTTGACAAGGTATTCGAAGTCTCAGGTTTTTCGCGGATAGTGCCCGTCTGTAAATCTCTTCAAGAAGCCCTTGAAAAGTTTTCCTAATTTCGATGCGGTTTTGCTAGGCTATAAGATCCGTCATGAAGTCGAAAAGCTTAGAATTTTTCTGATAGATGGAAGCTTTCCGAATCATCTTTGGATTTTACAAAACAATTTTTAAAAGCTAAGTTTGTGAAGATTGGCTGTTGCACGTCAATGATGGACGCTCGGAAGGGATTACATTTTAGATGTGCAAGAACAAATATCGAAAAAGTCGATGGGTTTCTCAAACGGAACGCTTTGAACATTGACCGCAACCCCTTCTTCAATAATGTTGCATATTGCTTCCAGAGTTTCTCCCCCAAGACAAATATTCCTGCTAATGCTTGTGGTATGGCGCTCGGCTCTAAAATTTCCCAAATTAAGGTTATCGAATTTCACGCCGGCCTTTTTTAGCCGCAGAGCGTCAATGGGGTTGTCAACTATGACCATTCGTCTCAAATCCGTTGACGCTTCGGAAATGAGAATTGAAGCTATTCTTTCCACACTATCTACGATCAATCGAATCTGATTTGGAATAGCCGATTCCATAATCATTATTTGCAGTTCATCATGAGCCAAATTGTCGTTGGCTATGAGAACTTCCTGAGCCTTAGTGGACGGCAACCAGCCTTCCAAGATTTGGCCATGTATTAATCTTTCGTCTACTCGAACCAAAACAATGGGCATCAAACCAACTCCAAGCAGGTATTCTTAACCCTACTTATCACCAGTTCCTTTTTTCGATAATCTCTGTCTGAAAACTTCGCCCGCGAGGAAAATATTCTCTTTACCCGAATCAGCGGCAAGTTTTGCCAATCCGCTCAGATCATGATCACTACGAGAATTTATTGCTTTTATCAACATCGGCAAGTTCAAACCCGTGACAACCTCAACTTTACCTTCTTCCAAGAAAGAAAGAGACAGATTCGTAGGTGTTCCTCCAAAGAGGTCGGTCAGGATCAATACCCCGGAACCCCCGTTCACCGTCTTTATTGCTTGAGCAACCTGATCCCGCAGCATGTCGGGTGCATCACCCGGGTCGATGCTCAGGCCGGCCACCTTTTCCTCAGATCGTAGGCCAATCAAACGAGCTGTGTTGACAAACTGCAGAGCTAATTCTCCGTGAGTTAGAACCAAAATTCCGATCATTTTCTACCTGTCGAGCATCATTTCGCCGCGGAAATTTCCCTGTGACGGACCTCTATTCCCGTGTATTCATTCTGTCTGAGAAGTTCAGTAATGTAGTCCGCCACCACAACCGACCTGTGACGTCCTCCGGTACACCCCACCGAAATGGTAAGGTACTGCTTTCCCTCACGAATGTAAAGAGGCAACAAGAATAGAAGCAAGTCCGAAAGTCGGCTCAGAAACTTCTTCGTCACTTCGTTTCCCATAACCCACTCACGGACGGGGTCATCCCGACCCGTCAAATTCTTTAAGCCTTCAACAAAATACGGATTAGGGAGAAATCGGACATCCAAAACCAAATCCGATTCCATCGGAAGTCCTTTGCCGTAACCAAAAGACATTACCATAATATTGAGAAGACCGGAATGCACAGTTTCAAAGAGCTTTTTAATCTCATCCCTCAATTGGTGGACATTGAGATCTGATGTATCGATGACCCAATCAGCTCCCGCACGAATTTCCGCCAAAGCTTCCCTTTCCAGATGTATGCCGTCCAGAACGTTGCTGGTGGCTGCCAAAGGATGCTGCCTTCTCGTCTCACTGTAACGTCGTACGAGAACATCGTCCCGAGCGTCTAAAAATACGGTTTCGAGCTTCCTGTTCCCGCTGCTTACAATCTGCGATATGTGGTCGTAATCCCGAGAAAGATGGCGCTGACGAGAATCGATTACTAGTGCAAGTTTGTTTATACCCGAATTTTTCGAATCAACTAATTCTATCAGCTTGGGAAGCAGATCAACGGGCAAATTGTCTACACAAAAATAGCCCGCATCCTCAAGAGTCCTCGCTGCAGTAGATTTGCCCGATCCGGACATACCGGTGATAATGACTAATCTCTTATTCATGTACGAATTGCATTCCATTCTCTTTATATTGCGAAACCAACATCTCTATTAAGAGTGCCGCATCTGCTCCCAGAAACAACGGCAATATCACACATTGCAGCTCTTGATTCAAAATTCCCATCCGGAATACTTTTGGCGACACTCTCCCTGCGTCCTTAATGGGATCATATGGAACCAATTCAACTGCAAAATCTATACGGCTTGAGTTTACCACCGATCCAGGAAAAAGAGAGTCTACATTGAATATTCCCAGGCCGCGAATTTCGACTCGCACAGGAACTGCGGCTGGGTATCCCATCAAAACGCCCGTATCATCCTCTGCTACCTTAACTATGTCATCTGAGACGAATCTATGTCCTTTAGCCAATAGCTTAAGAGCTGCAAATGACTTGCCCGAACCCGACTTTCCGGCTATCAGCACTCCTGTGCCGCCAACATTTACGAGTGTTCCTACAGTGGTCCGTGGATTCATATCACCCGATCACCAGTAATCCAGGCTTTAAGTGCCGCACTGAATATATATGTTGAGGAAGAAATGTTATAGATTTATTTGTCACTTCATCATGAACAAAAAAGTTGACGTGGTGATGGGTATATGGTAATTGGAATATATGTATAAATTGTAGGAGGCCGCATGAAGCTCAAAATTGCAACCGTCTTTATCATCACTGCATTCCTGATCGGAGCAAACTACCACGCTGAAGCTCAAAACGCTGACCTTTGGCAATCCGCAAATATACTCATGTACCCGAAACCCCAACCCGTCTCGAATCTCGAACTGACCAATGTGAACGGACGATCCGTAAGCCTCAACGACTTCAAAGGCAAAGTGGTTCTCTTGCATTTTTGGTCAATCCAGTGTCCTGCATGCAGAATGGAAGAACCATCGCTTGATAAACTAAAGAGGACTTTCGGACCGGCCGGACTGGAAATACTCGGTGTGAACTTGGTGGATCCACCTCAGGCCATTTCCCAGCATGCGGGAGCAAAAGGAACTCCATTCCCCGTGCTGCATGACGGCGGTCGCGGTTTTAAACTTCGTGGCGTTAATATTGGCGGCAAAACTACCGCATTTCTCATCAATCCAATCCAAGAAGCCATTTTGGAAGTTCCTGCATTTCCTACCACATACATTATAGACTGTAGAGGCAGCGCAGTAGGGTACAGCGTTGGAGCGGCAAGTTGGGATAGCGCAGTGGCGACGAATCTGATTAAAAACCTCATAGAAGATCGAAAAAACTGTATGAACAATACTTCAGGGCCGGTGAAACGTCTTTCAATGGCCGAATAAACCTGAAACCTGTGATCCGAACGATCAATTTCGTTGAGGAATTCACCGTATAGCTCTAAGTCGTGCTCAAAAACGGTATTGATTTCGCTTGACAAGCCGAAATCGTCTTGATACGCTTTTTTTCTGTTTAGGCGCGTAGCTCAGGGGGAGAGCATCACCTTGACGCGGTGAGGGTCTGGGGTTCAAATCCCCACGCGCCTACCAGTAACGTAGGTCATGAATATGTTCCTATGTGAATATCTCACAAAGATACAGAAGGAGGGACTACGCATAGAATGAACTTTTTTCGGTTACGGGACGTATCCCTTGCTTCCTGTTTCGACTCCAATCAAATATGAATCCCTCCATTGATGTCCTAATACAAGGTAAAAAGAAGTCCTATCCGTCAGGAATTACCCCAGGTGACATTCTAAAAGACATTCGCCCTAATAATGGTAAAGATATTGTCGCTGCCGATCTGGATGGGAAAATCATAGATCTCGCAATGCCTCTGACTCAATCCGGGCAGGTAGATTTCATAAGTTCCAAGACTCCCAAAGGGCTTGATATATTGAGGCACTCCGCGGCACACATTATGGCTCAAGCAGTCAAAGAACTGTTTCCGGATGTGAAAGTCACAATCGGTCCATCCATAGAAGACGGCTTTTACTACGATTTTGATACTACCCGGCCCTTTACGCCTGAAGATCTGGAAAAGATTGAAACCAGAATGACGGAAATAGTGAAGAGCAATCTTCCATTCCGCCGAATGGTTATGAACAAAGACGAGGCGATACTGTTTTTCAAAGAACACGGTGAGAATTACAAAGTCGAACTGCTGGAAGGCATCGAAGGACCCGACGTGAGCCTCTATGCGCAGGGCGGCTTCACCGATCTTTGTCGGGGACCTCACATCCCCAATTCCGGCTTGGTTCGCGCATTCAAATTGATGAAAGTCGCAGGAGCATACTGGAGAGGCGACGAACGCAATGCAATGCTGCAGCGGATTTATGGGACCGCCTTCGCTTCGAAGGATGATTTAAAAAAATACCTGCATGTGCTCGAAGAGGCGAAAAAAAGAGATCATCGTAAGATCGGTAAAGAACTCGATCTGTTCTCAATTTCTGAAGACGCCGGCCCGGGTTTGGTAATTTGGCACCCCAAGGGTGCTCTCCTGAGATACCTCATTGAACAGTTTGAACGCACGGAACACTTGAAGCGTGGATACCAGATGGTAGTCGGTCCGCAAATACTCAAGAGAGATTTGTGGGAGAAATCAGGACATTTCGATAACTATCGCGACAACATGTATTTTACGCATGTGGATGAAGCGGATTACGGCCTTAAACCCATGAATTGCCTCGCTCACATGCTGATCTATAAATCGAGAATTCGTTCATACAGGGATCTTCCAATTCGGATGTTTGAACTTGGGACGGTGCTGCGTCATGAAAAGAGCGGCGTTCTGCACGGCCTGCTCAGGGTACGACAGTTCACCCAAGATGATGCGCACATTCTGTGCACGCCCGAACAGTTGAACGATGAGATTCTCGGGATCATCAAGTTTGTTCAAGACGTGATGGGTATTTTCGGGTTCGAGTACACCATGGAACTCAGTACACGACCCGAAAAGAGCATCGGTACCGATGAAGATTGGGAGCGTGCAACGAATGCTCTGGAAACCGCTCTCAAGTCGGTAAATGCCGATTACGAAGTGAACGAAGGTGATGGAGCTTTTTACGGACCCAAAATTGATATTAAGCTCAAAGATGCACTCTCGAGGTCGTGGCAATGTGCGACAATTCAATGCGATTTCACATTACCGGACAGGTTTGATCTCACATATGTAGATTCCCACGGCGAACGGAAACGGCCGGTAATGATTCACAGGGTTGTGCTCGGGGCGATTGAGCGATTCCTTGGTGTTTTGATTGAACACTATGCCGGTGCGTTTCCCCTGTGGCTGTCTCCGGTTCAAGCTATAATAATGACCATAACGGATCGGCACCACGAATATGCACAAGAAGTGTCGAACACGTTGAGAAGTTTGGATTTTCGTATTGAAGATGATTTCCGAAACGAGAAAATCGGATTCAAAATTCGTGAAGCACGTAACCAGAAGATCCCATACATGATAATCATCGGTGATAAAGAGTTGGAAAATCGCTCGGTAGCCGTACGCAAGAGAGGCGAAGATTCAACCAATACATACTCGCTTGATGAATTTGCCGTAAGAATGCGTGATGAGGTGAATAGCCGATCATAATGTTAATAAAATTAGAAGTCTTTGACGTTTTAGGGGGATTTTTTTAATGAGAGCGCGACCCAGAGTGACCGCACCGGCTGAACCAAAAGTGAGGGTGAATCAGAAAATTCGCGCACTTAAGGTACGGGCGATTTCTCCTGAAGGAGAACAACTTGGTATCTTGGATTTATCCGATGCTTTGAAAAGAGCTGAAGAGCATGGGCTTGATCTTGTGGAAGTGGCTCCGAACGTAGATCCTCCGGTTTGTAAGATTATGGATTACGGCAAGTTCCGTTTTGAGGAGAGCAAGAAAGAGCACGAACGTAAGAAAAAACAGGCTACCGTTGTTCTCAAGGAAGTGAAATTACGGCCCAAGACCGAAGAGCATGATCTGGAACATAAAGTAAAGCAGGTGAAGAAGTTTCTCGCTGAAAGAAGCAAAGTCAAAATAACGATTATGTTTCGAGGCCGTGAAATAACCCATCCTGAACAAGCGCACTCACTAGTCAATAAGATACTGGAATTGATCGCAGATGAAGCTCAAGTAGAACAACCGGCTAAATTCGAGGGCCGCAACATGAATATGGTCCTCGCTCCAAAGTAAAATAAATCGGCCTCCCGAGGGAGGCCGAATCTCATATCAGCTTTCCTCGATCTTACTTCAACTGAAGTCCTCCCTTATTGGCCGCTCAGCCGAATAAAAGCTCATGTATGAATGCATTCGCATGACCATCGAGTGTAGAGTTGTGCAGGATTATTCGATCTTTTGTTCCGGTAATTTGAACAGCAATGTTACTCCGGTGCCGGGATCCAGTCTCTCTATCTGAAGTTCCGCATTGAGCTGCTTGGCCAGGATATTTACCAGCTTTAAGCCGAATCTCCTGGATTGATCTAGATCATCATCGGCAGGTAGTCCAATTCCGTCATCTTGAACCTCCAACTTCAACCTGTCATTTGCGGCAGCTTTGAAATTAACGGTGAGCGTTCCGTCACATGTACTATTGGGAAATGCATGTCTGAGAGAATTGGAAACAAGTTCAGTAATGATGAGGCCCAACGGAATTGCAGTGTCCGGATCCAATCTGTACGGTTGAATATTTGACACAATTTTGATTCTGCTGCTCGATATGCAGTGAACCGAAACCAGATTTCGTACGAGTCGGTCGATATAATCGGCTATATCAAGTCTTGAAAGGTTTTCATTGTCATAAAGTATGTCGTGAACTAGTGCGATTGCATCTACTCTGGTTTGAGTTTCTTTCAAGACGTGTTTGCCGGATCTCGTGGACAGATTTGAAGCCTCCAGCTTGAGAAGGCTCGAAACTACTTGCAAATTGTTCTTAACCCTATGATGTAGTTCTCTGAGAAGAACTTGTTTTTCCTCCAAAGCTTTTTTTATTTGGGCTTCGTTTCGCTTACGTTCACTTATTTCCATGCCGAATCCACAAATGAATTCTTCGCCATCGAGCTTCAAATAAAATGATTTAATCTCCTTCGGTATTCTCCGGCCGTTTCTCGAAATATGGACCGTCTCGAATGACGGTACCTGACCATGCTTCAATTCAAGAAAATGTTTGTGAAAAACAGGCCCTACGAATGGATCAATCTCCGGAACACTTAACTTCATCAATTCATCGACAGTGTAACCCAGGGATTTGGCCGCTGCATCGTTGACATAATGGAAAGCGCCCTCCGGGGAGACGAGATACGCCTCATGACCTGAGATCTCCACCATGAATTCGAATCGTTTCCGTCTCTTTTCACATTCCCTGGCTTCAGTGATGTCGAGATCAATTCCTATCAATTCGGCAATTTCATTACTTTCATAAATGATGGTTCCGCAAGCCTGAATTGTGCGCTGTGTGCCATCCGGACGGATTATTCGAAATTCGGCCCGGTAATCCTCTCCATCGGATATGCAATTCATAATCTTATTCTTAAGCGCATCCCGGTCCTGAGGATGCACTGCGGCGATGAAAAAATCAAAACTGGGGTCAACCGAACCGGGGGCGTATCCAAAATTTCTGAACACTTGATCGGACCAGGAAAGCTGGTTCGTCCGCATATTCCAGTTCCACATGCCAAAATTCAGAAGTTCCTGAGCCTTATGAAATCGCAATTCAATTCTATGCAGCTTGTTCCGAAGCTGTGTGATTTCAGCGCTGTCCATACACTACTCCGATATTGTGGAGCTTATGGGGTTGGGGGTGATTGGAATCTTATACGGAACGATTGATCTCGACAACTTTAATATGTGTTTACGAATGAATGCAGCGCGAGGACTGACTGAGACAGGTTACGTTTTCAGCACATAAGAAAAATATTTCGCGGCTCAAGAGTAGCGCCTTATGTAGTAGATTCACTACTGAGAACAAATAACCCTACAACAGCCTAAATGTTGATTCTATTGCTGTCGAAACATAACTGCGCGTTTGCTGAATAAATAGCTTGAGAAAACAGGTTTGTTTTCGGCAAATATTTTTTGACTTCTTTATGTCCTCGGGCAAGAATGGAATGAGCATTCAGATTCGCCATAATCATGACTTGAACCGACCAAGTCCCATCGTTTTCACGCGATAGATCGGTGGAGGATGTCCAAGTGGAAGAATCCCTTTTTCATGAAGAACTTGAAATTTTGGAAAGAGGGTCTCGCTTGTTGGAATCCGACCATTCCGGAATCGACTGGAAAGACGAGTACACGGATTTACTCAAACAATATAAAAGGCTGTACGTTCAAACTCGCCGCTTGGTCAAAATGAGCGATTCGACACAAAACGAATTATCGAGAGCTCGGGAGTCTGCGCAATTCCAGGCCTCACATGATTTCCTGACGCTGCTCTGGAATAGACGGGCAATCATAGGAATTCTGAATGGAGAATTGAACAGAGGTGTGAGAGAAGGAAAGCCCCTTACCGTTCTCATCGCCGACGTAGACCATTTCAAGAGAATAAACGACAACTACGGGCACCTTGCCGGAGACAGGGTCTTGCAAGAGATCTCCAGACGACTGCAATCAGGCACTCGTTCTTATGATCACCTCGGCCGATTCGGCGGGGAAGAGTTCATTGTTGTCGCTCCGTCTTGTTGTCTGAATGACGGCATAAATCTGGCGGAAAGATTGAGAAATGCTGTTGCGGAAAAAATTATAGATACTCCGGAAGGTAGGTTTAACATTACCATTAGCGTAGGTGTTTGTACCGTGGAAAATGATGACTACTTGCATTCAATTGCTCCGGACACAATCATAAGAACTGCAGATGGAGCCCTTTATGCAGCAAAGGAATCAGGGCGTAACAGAGTTCACGCCGCAGGAATTAATAGACATTCCGAAAATGTCGAAGAGAATTAATAATATTCGCTAAATTACTGGAATTGGACTTAGATGATGAAGGAAAAACGAACAATCAAGGCGAAGGACATAGTAAACGATGTTCGAGCCGGCCTCACCAACTTGCAGTTGATGGAGAAATACGAGCTGTCGCCAAAGGGGCTCAAGAGCATATTCACGAAACTTGTGGAAGCAAAGGCCGTGAGATCCGACGAACTGGATATGAGAGTGCCGTCTTTTACAGATACCGTTGGATTGGATCAAGTGAGAGTATATCCTCGAAGTTACGTGGTTCTGCATCTGCCCATACTGGACCTGGATTCAAATCAACAAGGGCGAGTTTTGGATTTATCGGTTCACGGATTTCAAGTAGCGGGTATTAAGTGCGAAGTGGGCTTGACAATGCGCTTTAGGTTGCAACCCGGTGATGTCTCGGATATTAACGGCTTTGATGTCGCAGCCGAATGTAGGTGGACCAAAGGCGATTCTCCCGAAAATCTCGTCTCCGGCTTCAAAATCAAAGACATCGATACTGAAACCGAAAAAAAGCTCTCCACCTTGATAAAAGAACTTACTTTGGGTGACTAGATCATTCGGATTCCGGTTCCAAGCATTCAATAAAAGTTTGAAAGACTCTGGCCTCGTGGAATAAGCATGTTCAAATTCAGCAACATTCTATTGACTTTACTCATCACGCTATTGTGCTCGTCCCTTTCGTGGGGGCAAGACAAGAATTCGGTGAAAATCGGCGTACTTGCACACAAAGGATATGAATATTGCCTCCAAAGTTGGAGTCCCACCGCCGAATTCTTGACAGCGGAAATTCCCGATAACGTTTTTCAAATAGTTCCGCTCAAGTTCGAGGAGATCAACAAATCAGTTGAAAGTGGAAAAGTTGATTTCATCATCGCAAACTCCTCAATCTACGTTGAACTGGAAATGAAATTCTGGGTAACCGCGATAGCCACCATGCAGAATCGAGCCTTGAACAAAGCCGTTACCGTCTTCGGAGGAGTCATCTTTTTTCCCCGGGAGAATACCACCATAACAGGTATTCAAGATTTAAAAGGTAAACGATTCGTCGGTGTGGACGAAACCTCCCTGGGGGGTTGGCGTATGGCCTGGAGAGAATTGGCCGATGCCGGAATCGATCCATACCGTAATTTCAAGGAACTCTCGTTCAGCGACTCACATCGTGTTGCCGTGACCAAAGTCAAAAATGGGTCGGCGGATGCAGGTACCGTCAGGACCGACACATTGGAACGAATGGCGGCTGATGGTGAAATTTCTCTGGATGACTTTAAAATTATTCCTTTTCAAGGACAGGGTCCCGAATACGAGCACTTCCCGTTTCTGCTGAGCACGCGACTTTATCCTGAATGGCCTATAGCAAAACTTAGTCACGTTTCTGAAGATTTGGCCAAGAAAGTTGCCGCCGCCCTGCTGCGAATGCCCGGCGATAGTGTTGCTGCAAAGTCTGCGGCAATTGCAGGTTGGACAATCCCGTTAAGTTATCAGCCCGTCCATGATTTATTGAAGGAACTAAAACTCGGACCCTATGAACACCTCGGTAAAGTTACGTTAAACCAGGTGGTTCAACAGCATTGGCCGGTCATAGCAGGCATAATCCTATCACTGATCGTATTAAGCGCAGTGACGGTTTACGTAATCAGGCTCAACAAGGACCTCCGGCTCTCCAGGTCTCAGATTCGCGTTGAACTGAAACACCGCAAACTAACTGAAGAAAAGCTGGCGCAAAGTTATGCCGAATTGGAAGAAGTCAACAACAGAATATTAGAGAGCATTCAGTATGCTCGTTCCATTCAGAAAGCTTTGCTCCCGCTACCGGAGCATTTCAGCAGCAGTGTGGCCGACCACTTCATCCTCTGGAGTCCAAGGGACATCGTGGGAGGAGACATTTTGTGGTTTAGAGGCTGTGGTACGGATTTCGCCGTGGCCGTAATCGATTGTACCGGGCACGGCGTTCCCGGTGCCATTATGACAATGCTCGCAGGAACGAGTCTCAATCGAGCCGTTGCAGAATACGGCTATACGAATCCTGCCGTGCTGCTACAGGGAATGAATCGATTAGTCAAAGATACCCTGAGTCGAAAACATCAAGATTCACTGTATGATGACGGCCTGGATATGGGCATTCTCTACGTTAATAAAACATCCGGAAAGGCAGTATTTGCCGGAGCCAAACTTTCTCTGTTTTATGTACATTGTGGTAATGTCGTTGAGATAAAAGGCGACCGGGAGAGTATCGGTTATCGATCATCGAATGCCGATTACAAGTTCGTGAATAATGAAATAGACCTTGCGGACGTTTCAGCCTTTTACTTGACTACTGATGGTCTAAGCAGTCAAGTAGGCGGCGAAAACGGGTTCCCTTTCGGAAAACAGGCCATAATCAACTTTATTGCCCAGAATTACGGAAAAGAGTTTAGTGCTCAGAGGATCATTTTAGACGATCTGTTCCATTCCTACAAAGGCCCCGAAACACAGCGGGACGATGTCACCGTCCTGGGTCTTAGACCGTAATGCGTCGGAGTAACTCACATGCGATTTAATCTCAGGGAGTTCTATTCGGAGTTGCAGGAAAAAGGAGTAATTTTCTGTTTTAGCGGCCCAATTTCTCAGGCCGTTATTGAAGGAGTAGGCGGCACGCTCAGGCAGAAAATGGAGCTGGAAGAAACGGATTTTACCATAACTCAAAAAGTCTTCGCCGTCTTTGTTGAGCAGATGCAAAACATCATTAACTACTCGGCCGAGAAATCCAGTCGAGATGCCGTCGAAGACGGGGACATCCGAACCGGTGTTCTTATTATCGGACATGAAGAAAGCCGCTATTACGTATTATGCGGAAACAAAGTCGCAAATAAGAATATAGAACAAATTAAGAATCATCTCGATCCTTTGCAGACTCTCGACAAGAACGAGCTCAAGTCCCTGTATCGGGAGCGGCGGAAAATGTCTTCTTTACCGGAGAGTAAAGGCGCCGGTCTCGGATTCATTGAAATGGCAAGAAAGGTAAGCTTGCCGATTGAATATGAGTTCGTTCCCATGGAGGACGATTACTCATTTTTCTGCCTTAAAGCAACCATTTAGAGGGTCGTAAAATGGATTCAATCATTCTTGAAAAAACGAAATCAACGCCTTTTGTGCGGCTCGATCCTGAAAACCGTAAAGTCGAGTTCAAAGGCGAGTCATTTCCGGAAAATGCCGCAAAGTTCTTCGCCCCACTCTTTTCCTGGATGCGGGACTACCTCGCAACGGAAATTCAGGAGCTTACCGTCGAAATCGAAATGACGTATTTCAACAGCAGCACGTCAAAGGCATTCATGAACATGCTTGAGATGTTCGAGAAGGCTGTTCTCAGCGGCAAAAACGTAGTGGTAAATTGGCGCTGCAGAGAAGATAATGAAACTATCCTTGAAGCGGGTGAGGAATTCAAAGAGGATGCACCTTCTTTAACCTTCAACATTGTTACTTACAAAGCAGAGTAGAAAAAGGTTGCTTCATATTGATCACCGGATTCGGCAAAGATTCTACGCCCACATTTGGTGTTTCATCGGAGACAAAACGGATGAGTGCTGAAGAGCTGTTTCAAAAAGAGCAAGACATCATTAGCGAGGCTGAACAAATACTTGAAGAAAGTGCCGTTTCCGGCTCGATAGAGTCGGGCTATTACAGAAAGCTGCTTCAGGAATATGAAAAAGTTGTAGGACAGAGCCTAAGGCTCATGAAAATAAGCGATATAATGCAATCGCAATTGAATAAGATTGCTGCCGAACTTCAGGTGGAGATTGAATGTCGCAAAAGAGCTGAAGCCGAGAAAGAACAGGTCATCTCCGAACTCAAAAGCGCACTGGCTCAGGTTAAATCGTTAAGCGGGTTATTGCCCATCTGTAGCAGTTGCCGCAAAATTC
Source organism: uncultured Syntrophaceae bacterium (assembly GCA_964613745.1). Classification (GTDB taxonomy): domain Bacteria; phylum Desulfobacterota; class Desulfomonilia; order Desulfomonilales; family Desulfomonilaceae; genus CAZTJA01. The sequence continues at coordinate 2,453 of CAZTJA010000073.1, read as the reverse complement.
GTAATGATAATGGTTATTGGAGCCAAATAGAAACCTACATAGTCGAGCATAGCGAAGCAGAATTCTCGCACGGAATTTGTCCTGAGTGCCTCAAAAAACTCTACCCCGACTTATATCCGGATGAACAATCATCCAGGGAAGACGACTGATATCCAAATACCCCGGAATTTCCTGGAACCCGGTTTTCCCAAACTAAACCAACAATTGGATTCCGGAAACCTTTTGAAGTGGCAATGATGTAGAATGTCGAATCGTAATCAAACGTGGAGCAGTTTTTTCAATGGACGCTTTCCTCAGCGCAGGAATTTTACTCGGTTTGTCCGCAGGTTTCTCTCCAGGCCCACTCACCACACTCGTTATTTCTCATTCAATTCAGCACGGTCTTAAAGAAGGTCTCAAGGTTTCACTCGCTCCGTTCATTACGGATGTTCCCATAATTGTATTGTCCGTCTTTGCATTGGCAAAACTCAGGGAATTTGAATTCATGCTTGGGCTGGTTTCAATACTTGGAGCCTGTTTTCTCATGTTTTTGGCTTATAAGAGCTTCAAGACAGCCAAGATCGACGTCAACGGGGACACCAGTCCAAAGTCCCTCGGAAAAGGTACTCTCGTCAATTTTCTAAGCCCAAATCCTTACCTGTTTTGGCTTACGGTGGGTGCTCCGGCCGTCATCGAAGCTTGGGGGCAAAGTCCGGGCCATGCCGCCGGATTCATCGGCGGTTTCTATTCGACACTGATAGGCGGCAAGATTTCTATAGCTGTTCTGGCCGCGCGATCCAGAGCTTGGCTGAGCGGTAAAGCTTACGGGTACGTGATGAAATTGCTGGGTGCATTGTTGGCGATTTTCGCTCTATTCCTTTTTCGAGATGGACTGTCCTTCTTTGCGCTTTTATGAGCGGGATTTGAGGTCCTTACGTCGACGATATTACTTAAACTGAAGATCTAAGTTTGGACAAATCTGCTTCATACGTACGGCATCATCTTCGATTCGGCGTTTATAGTGAATTCTCGTCGCCTCGCTGTCGCCTAGTCCATAATAGGCCCGCAGAACGGTTCGAAATATTTGGGCCTGATTTTCGACACGCTGGACATCCATTCTCTGCTGAAGTGTTCCTATTGTGAGCGGCCGAACCTTTGATCGAAAATCGAAGTCAAACTTATCCCAATCCGAATCTGTGACGGTTTTGTTCTGTGCCATATTGATCGCTGCATTAAGGTAGTCTTGTACTAAACGACACATTTCCGACTCATAGGCATTCGTTGAACAGGGAAGCAGTATTAGTACCGACAAACTGCATATGCACAAGATTTTCCCGAACATACATGCACCATTTCCGTACGTGATGACCTTGTAGCAACGTATCACATTTCAAAGACTTGCAACACTTATATAACTCTCTGAGACCGGCTCCGTGTGTGCAATCGTGCCCCTACGAATGTAGATTTGTGAACCTAAGCATGATCTAAACGGCATAGTTCCGGCACCGGAAATTCTCCATTTTCATCAAGATTGTGTTGAAAAAACGCCAAAGTCGAGACTTGAAAAAGCTCAAGCTTGACGGCCTAAGCCGATCAGTACACCGATTCCCTCATAATCATGGGTTTTCGGCCTGACCTACGTCCAGCCATTCAGCAATCATGGACGCATGATCCGGCTCCAAATACTTTTTGGAATAGAGAAAAATGGTACCCACTGAAGTCGCAGTCCGGTCTATATCATGAAATTCATCAAGATTCTCTATGAGATGAAGGAATTCTTCAGCAGCTTCCGGCGTCAGGTCAAACGGCGGTCCTTGGAACTGACTAATGGGAATTGGTCTCGGATAGAGGCGTGAGTTTTCGCGAACCGCCTCAGCGATCATGACGAGAGGATCTTCTCCTTTATCCACAAGAATTCGGGCATACGTTTCGGTAAGATATTTTGAACAGTAGTAATACGAAGTTCCCGTCCGTCCATTCAGAACCTGAATATCAGGCGCATTATTACAAATACTCTGGAGAACACTTTCGCTGACGGAATCCTTTTGAATGGTATCCAAGTCGAGGGATTCCAACTCCCGCAATTCTGCTTCTATTTCTTCCAACCTTAGAACATATCCGTCTTGGCCTGCTGCTCGGATGATGGTAAGGACTTCCCTTTCCAGCTGTTCGTTATATGGCATTCTTATCAGGCCATATTCTTTGATTGTTTGAGTGCATCAGCGACACTCAATAATCCGAGTTTCCGATAAGTCTCTCTCTTGGGAATACCCGTTTCCCTGTCCCATCCCATTTCATCGTAGAACATGTCCATGGCGATTCTCATGTCTTCTTTGTCCATGCGGATGGTCCCTTTGCTGAAAGGAACTTTGTCGTTGGAATCGGTGAAAACCCATTCAGGTATAGTGTCGTGGTCCTGGCGCATGTTTCTTGTCCCCATGTCACGAATACTCAAGGCCCTATGGAGCAAAAAA
>CAZTJA010000072.1:0-15541 GCA_964613745.1 uncultured Syntrophaceae bacterium | reverse complement strand
TGAATCTGACCGCGCCTGCCCTTTCCTGAATTCTATTGAGGAGGTGCATGGAAAAAACAAACAGCATGGTCACGAGAACCGGAAAAAGGGTCGGTGGGGTCTTCTGCAGGATCATGCACGCCGCAGTCAATCCTCCTCCGGCCAGAGCCGCCCAGCCGTAAGTCATCACGAAGACATCCACAAGTCGCCGAATTCTTCTGAGTGGCCCAAAACTTCTGCTTATGCCGATGCGTTTAAGTTTTTCAGTCACCCTTCGTATCTGCCAGTTCGGCGTACTTGCGCCGGCAGTAACTCCTATGGTCCCGACATCGGCAAAAACGGCTGAATCAACTTCTTCATCGGTTTCGACATGGAATGCAGGAACTCCCTGAGCTTCGGCAACTTTGACAAGACGCTGAGTGTTTCCGGACCCTTTACCCCCAACCACCAGAACAACGTCCACCGCTTGGGCAAGAGCACTAACTTCATCTTGGCGACGTCTCGTCGAATCGCAGATGGTATTGTATACATGCAGCTTGATTCCCGGCTTGGAAAGTGCCTCCACTACCCGGTTGAACGTGTCCGGTTCTTGAGTAGTTTGAGCAACTACACAGATTTCGCGATCTTCTGGAATTTCGGACAAAGCCTTTTGGTTGATTTCGGGGATTACAATTCCGCCCGCAGAGGCAAATCCCATGAGGCCCTTCACTTCAGGGTGGTCCTCATCTCCAACTATGACGCAGAAAGCTCCCTTTCCGGCATGTTTACGGATTACCGCTTGAACACGGGACACTCTGGGGCATGTGGCATCAACAATGGTGACCCCTTTGTCTCTCAAAATCTCCCTCTCCTGAGGAGATATCCCATGTGCCCGGATCACTACGGTACCTTCGGAGATTTGATCAAGTGATTCAACCTTTTCAATTCCGCGTGATCTGAGGAGTTCCAATGTTTGAGGATTGTGAATCAAAGGACCGTAAGTAACTATGGGCAATGCAGGCTTGGACCTCTGTAGATCGAGCACCATGTCAACCGCACGTCGGACGCCCATGCAAAAACCGGCTGTTTTGGCCAACTTGATTTTCATTTTCAAGGGGTTACCAGTTCATAAAACTCTTGTAAATCCGTAGGTGAGTCCAGGTCTAGATCATTATAATCCGCAGAACAATCGACAAGAGTCATTGCATTACGATGTTCTTCAATAAGGGATCTACCGCCCTGATCGCCTTTGATTGATCTAAGCTCGTCAAAAAGAAACCGTGGAAAGAGCACGGGAGTAGTTCGAAATCTATTCACCAGAGGAGCTACTATCTGTTGGGTATTTTCCGCGAATACGGAGATCAGCTTGTTTATTGTTCCGGGATTGAGCAGAGGCTGATCGCCTAGAATCACCAATGCGCCGGCCGAATCGGCGCTCACTTTTTCTATGCCTAATCTAATGCTGCTCGACATACCAAGTTCCGGGGCTTCATTCACTACCCATTTTAAACGGGGCTTCTGAATCGAGCAGAGATTGGGTAAATGACACAGTGAGGGTTTAATCACCACCACGATTTCGGTTAAATTAGATAATATTGCTGCGTCAACAATCCATTGCAAAAGAGACTTTCCACCAACAGGAATAAGCATCTTTTCGCGATGCATGCGCGAAGATGCACCGGCCGCTAGTATCATTCCCGAAACAGTTGTGTTTACGTTGATTGGCTCTGATTTCAATGGATTATAAAACTTATTCGGAGATAACTATGCCGTGTCTGATGCCGGCACAGTTATCAAACAGTATCGGATACTGCGGCAGCTCCGTTCAGAATACTCTCTTCGTTTTTTCCTGATGTCTGTTCCTTTTGCTCTCCCAATAGCTCGAAAAATTCCTCAGCCTCTATGGTTTCTTTCTCCAACAGACGTTCTGCAATTTTATGGAGCAGCTTCTCCTTGTCATGTAATGTGAGTATCACGCTCTCCATTCTCTTTTCGACAATCGCTCGGACCTCATCGTCGATCATTCTCGATGTCTCTTCGCTCACGTCATTTGTTTGAACAAAGTTTTGCTGCAGGAAAGGATTTGGATTCTGTCTGTAAGTCACCGGCCCGAGATTATCAGTCATTCCGTATTGCGTCACCATGCTTCTCGCAATATCCGTCGCCCGCTGAAGATCGTTTTGTGCTCCCGTTGTAATATCTTTGAATATGATCGTTTCCGCGGCTCTGCCACCCAGAAGCACATCTATTTTCTCCAACAATTCCTGTTTAGACATTAAATAGCGGTCTTCAGTAGGTAATTGGAGAGTAAAACCCAGAGCACCTATTCCTCTCGGCACGATCGAAATTTTGTGCACTTTTTCTGCAGTTGGGCGGAAAGAAGCCATCAGAGCATGTCCGGTCTCGTGATATGCTACAATTCGTTTTTCTTTTTCGTTGAGAACCCGGTTCTTCTTTTCCAAGCCGGCAATAATTCTATCAATGGCTGCCTCAAAGTCCGCTGGGCCAACATTCTTCTGTTCTTTTCTGGCGGCCAACAGAGCTGCCTCATTTACTAGATTCGCCAGGTCGGCTCCGGTAAATCCAGGTGTGCGTCGCGCAATCAGTTCGAGATCAACTTCCGGCGAAAGAGCGATGTTTCTCGAATGAACTTTAAGAATATCGATTCTTCCCTGCAAATCGGGTCTATCCACAAGGATGTGTCGGTCGAATCGTCCGGGCCTGAGCAGAGCCGGGTCAAGAATCTCGGGCCTGTTTGTAGCGGCGATGATTACCACGCCGAGATTAGGACGGAAGCCGTCCATTTCAACCAGCAATTGATTAAGGGTCTGTTCTCGCTCATCATGTCCGCCAAGCGTTCCGGTCCCTCTGGCTTTGCCTAAAGCGTCCAGTTCATCGATGAAAACTAAACAGGGAGCCATTTTGGCCGCCTGATCGAACAGATCTCGCACGCGTGCAGCACCGAGGCCAACGAACATCTCAATGAAATCAGAACCGCTTATGGAAAAGAAAGGTACGCCTGCCTCTCCTGCGACGGCCTTGGCCAGAAGAGTCTTTCCGGTACCGGGGGGACCTACAAGTAGAATGCCTTTTGGTACTTTGGCACCCAGCCGAGTAAATTTCTCGGGAGTTTGCAGGAATTCCAAAACCTCCATCAATTCCTGCTTGGCCTCGTCCTGGCCTGCGACGTCCTTGAATGTAATACCTACGTCAGTCTGAGCGATGATCTTGGCTTTATTCTTACCAAGGGTCATAATGCCCGTACCTTGGCCCATTCTTTTCATGGCCCAGACCCAAATACCAACGAAAATCACCGCGGGTAAAATCCAGGAAAGAAGCGTCATGAGAAACGTGTTTTCGTTCTCAGCAATTATTTCCGCCTGATTCTGTTCCAGAAACTCTACAAGATTTTTATCATCCACTCTGGGCGTTACATACATCATTGACGGGAGCAGCGGTTCCTTTTTACCGTCCTGCACTCGTTCATATCCCTTGAGCATTTTTGTTGATACGACGACTGAATTAATTTTCCCATCGCTAATCAATTTCTTGAATTGAGAATAGGATACGTTCTCTACTTTAGGCGCCAGCCATAGCTGGAGCAAAGAGAGCATAAGGAAAGCAATGAGAACATAGATTATGGAAAAAGACGTCTTTTTTTTAAGTTCCTTTTTGTCCGGCATGGAATACCTCGGCTTGGCTAGTCACAATTGAGTCTACGTCTATATCAATTAATCACTCTTCACAATTTGCAACAGTTCTTTATCAGGGTATCAGGAATGGCATATCGATTCAACATGGAGGATTTTTCCGCCTTTCCCCGGCCAATATCGCTTTCCATGCCAATCTATGTGGCTCAGGGAAATTGAACGTAAAACGACATAAACGTTCACAAAAATAAAAGGAAGCATGCTCGACATCCATTGTCCGTATGTGATGCCCCGTTCTTGATCCAGATACAGAAACGTCACTGAAATTGTAAGCAAGAGAAGAAATCCCAAGCCTGCCGGCATCATCGTTGGCGGAACCGGCATAAATATAGGGAGGAATAGGATTGAAATTGAGAAGATTAGTCCGGATACGAGGTTAAGATACAAGATCATCATCGCAATCCATATTTCAGGATTCGTAAATTTCGGAAACAAAACTTGGCGATCCAGATATTTCATGTAAGTTGAGATGGTATGATTGTACAAAGGCGAACTGAGAAGATTGGCGTAATCTACTTTAATTTTCACTCCCGCTTTTTCAAGTGCATTTCCCAATACGAGGTCATCAACAACGGTTTGGGACCAAATGTTTCTTATCTTGAGCACATCAAACAATTCTCGTTTTATAGCAGTTGCTCCACCCCAAGGCTTCGGGAGAGCGATCATTAAATATAAGAGCATTGCACCATAAATCGATTGGCAGATTCCGCCTAAAGTGGGCGGCATAGGAACAAATGATCTAAATGTAGTAACAACCTTGAATGAGCCGTTACGTATGTGCGCTGTAAGCCTGCTAAGCCATTCCGTATGAGGAGAATTGGTGCTGTCGCAAAAGAGAAGGATTTCCGTTTCTTCACGAACTCCGGTGAGTCCACATATGAGATTATGATTCTTTTGTGCACAGCCGTGAGCTTGGCCTGCAATGATTTTGCGGGCATGGGCGTAAAGGTGACAAAGTTTATCAATTACTTGTGCAGCCGGGTCTGAATCCGATTCAACGATGAACAACACCCGATAGTTGTCATATTTCTGAAGCAGCAACATTTCGAGAATTTGTAGTTGTCCAGTGTAACTCCCCTTAACCGGAACAAGAATATCGATGGGAACCTGATTGGAAATTTGGTCAGGTTGAGGGACTCTTTTCGAAAAAAAAATTCTGATTTTTCCAACCAAAATGACCAGGACCACAGGAAATGCTGCTAGAAACAGCCAAACCATAACAATCAATTCAACTATGCTCATATTAAGGGCAACCGGCATTTGTAATGAAAAACAAATCTTGTTCCTTTTAAGCGTTCAACTCTGTTTTTAAGTTTTAGAAACAAGTCCCTTACAAGACCACAAAATTAGAATCGGTACAACTTTCTCGGGATCGGAAACAATCGATCCAAAGTGAGCGCCGTGGTTGGGGAACCCTCAATCTCCGTCAGTAAACTTTAGAGCTGATTTTACGTGCCGGCCGCGAGATTGGAAGGCCGTAAGAAAACATCCGAAAGAAACTGCAAAATTACTGGGCTACACTGATTTTCACATTGCAAGTTAGACCGTCTTTCAATCGCAGATCAGGACTTTCCAGCTCGCATTCCAGTTCATAATCGGCAGGCACTTCGAGCGAAGGATTTCGGCTTACCCATGGAATTCGACTGATTTTGCATCCGTATTTCTTATCCGGCAGAGCGTCGAAAACGGCCGTTCCTCGATCTCCTGTTCTCAGGCGGACCAGGTCCAATTCATGGACTTTGCAGCGAACGATCATACCGGTGTTAGGCGCCACTGTTACAACATGAGATCCTGCAGGGACTTCCGATTTTACTGCGATTTCAGGTGCCATCCATATGACTTGCCCGGCTAAAGGAGCTTTCAAGAAAGCAACATTCAACGGCAAATCTGAATCGGAATAAGACCTGTGTGTTTGCCACTCAAGTAATTCAATATCCCTTTTTTGTTTCTCTTCGAAAAAACGAAGATCTTCGTTAACTCTTGCGAGATCAGCCTCATATTGCCGAATGGTTTCCTCAATCTCGAACACTTCCTTTTTAGTCGCCAAAACTTGCTTTTCTTTGAGCTTTACGGCGTCTAAAGCAGCCATCTCTCTGTCTTGTAGTTCACGCAAATCCCGGAGCTCTTTTTCGTGCCGATCAAGGTCCATCTTTTTAATCGGCAGGCTGACTTTGTTCAACTTTTCCAATTGTATCTTTCTGTCATAAGCCGTCTTTTTTAAATTGAGCACGGTTTCCGGATATAAGGTGCGATGAACTTGGTTCATTGATTGACGATCAAGTTTGTATTCCACTATCTGGTCGTTTTCGTTTAAAAGTTGTCCTTCTCTCACCAGAATCTGCGTTATTTCACCCGTGAAAGGAATGGTCACGGTTCTTTTCAATATGGATGCACTTTTTCCGCGGAATAGAATTTCAGCTTCGGATTTTGCATCGGCAATCTGGGGCACCGAGGCTGCAACTGCCGGGCCTGGGCTGGAATCGGCGTGTTTCGGCTCCTGGGTAACGGCAATTAACACAAGAGACACCACTGCAACGCCTATTGCAAGCAAGGCTCCTAGGATTTTCAATATCGGCCTCCGAGTTTCAGAAGCGAATTCCCGCATTGTAGTTATTCAAACCTCCCGCCATAGTAGCCAGATCAATTAGTGCATCGACTCTGGTTTCCCCGCTACCCATGGAGTTTAGGTCGGCTTCTGCTCTTTCGATACGCCGAACCATGTACTGGTCATAGTTGATATCGCCGGACTTAAACATAAGAAATGCTTTTTCTTCAAGAAGCTCAGCAAGTTTAGCCTGTTCACGGCTCACGCCTTCCTTGTCACCTGATGTTTCAAGCTCTGCTCTTAATCTCTTGAAATTGCCGTAGACTCTCTGGGAATATTGGCTCCGATCGATTTTGAGCTGCTCTGCTTTCAGTTTCTGTCGCTTAATATCTCTTACCCGCTTGAACCCATCCCAAAGAGTGTAATCCAGGCCAAGAGCCAGATTGAACCCGGAAGTCCTATCTACCTGATTTTCAACTTGTTCTAAGACAAACAACGGCTTTGGAATCAGAGCAACATAAGATCCCGTAACTCGGTTGGACTGTAATTGTTCCTGCTTAGCCAGTATACGAAGGGAAAGATTTCTTCCTTGCACGTCCATGAAAGTTATCATTCTCCAATCAAACCCGTTCAGGATTTGATTGGCTGCGTCCCTCGTATCAAGATTCAGGTGATAATCAGGGTGAAATCCCATGAGGAATTTGAGCTCACTGGTGCGTTGCTCAATTTCCTGTTCCATACCTTTGACTCTGAGACTTTCCGATCGGACCGTGTTTTCCAGACTACGTACATCGAGACTATCAGCAGCGCCTTGAGCCATTCGGCTCTTGGCGAAATTCACGCGATTCTGGGCCAGAGCCGTTATTTGTTTTCGAGACCGAATCATTTTTTCGAGAACATGAATTCGGTAGAACAGCTTGGCCATTTTGTTGATGTTGTCAGCAATTTTTTCATAGTGAGAGAGCTTACCAATATCAACGAGAATTCCGTGAGATTTTATCTTCAACAGGGCGAGATACGGATCCCAATTAGTCATAAAGAGCTGAATACTAAACGAACCCTGCCCCGATCCGTTGGAAGTCGCTCTTGTAATATAGTACCTTGTGATTAGCTGAAGAGTCGGCAAGAGTTCCGAATGAGCATCTTTGAGGTCCGCTGATCGAACCTGAATATCAATACGGGTTTTGGTGAAATCCTCAGAATGCACAAGGGCATAGCGAACGCATCCGGCAAAGTCGAATATGTGTGAAGCTTCCGGCTTGATTTCATTCTGGGAGGCAAACGAGATTGAGCCCCAAGAAAGACAAAAACAGATCGACACAGCCATAATGGAGGCCAAAAAAGCTGCTCGTCGTAGTCCTTCAGTATGTCGGGGCGGACCGCTGTCTGCGATTACCGCTCTAGCTCGCCAGTTTTTCACTTAAGTTATCCATACCCTATGAACTCCCACAACAAGGTTTCGAGAGTTCAACCACATGCCATCTAAATTATTAATGATCTAGCCCGCTAATCTCAAAATTCTGCGTGCAAGTATAGCCAAATGGCAATGAAAAGTCAATTAAGTTTTAGCGGCTCGCCATGAACGTACAACGGGGTTCCGGAGTTATTGGACTATGTTACGAATGTCTCAGTAGAAAGAGCCCCTTGTTGATGGATTTCAGTTGAACGATCTTAAAGTGTTTGTTATTTCATTTGATGGTTTCTGATCTTTTATATTTATTCAGTTTAGATCATTTTGGAATATTTATCGATGATATCGGCAACCGTCTGTTTCGGGGTTATTCTCTATGAGAGCGTAGAGTCTTATCGAAGGGATCACCTATGATTAAGGATTATCCGAAGGCTATCGTGACAAAGGACGGGAATTCCGTTTTACTGAGACCTGTGGTCCTTGATGATGAGGAGCGTCTCCGAACTTTTTTTAACGAACTTCCTCAAAACGAGCTCTGGTTCCTGAGAGATAAATTAAATGATCCGGATGTTCTGCACAAATGGATTCAGCACCTTGATTATGATCGCATTTTGCCCATCGTAGCTGTTCGAGAAGACAATGGAGAGATTATTGCCAATCTTAGACTATATAGGCCCGTATCGAAATCGATCAGACATATTGCACATATCCGTGTAATGGTGGCTCCGGCCTACAGGCATTTAAAAGTCGGAAGTTGGATGATCATGGATTGCATCAAATTGGCAATGGATTTAGGCATAGAAAAGCTCATTGCCGAATTTATAGCGGGTCGAGAAGATGCCGCGATCAGTGCCGCGGGTAAATTGGGGTTTCATCGAGAGGCTGTTTTGCCCGATTATGTACGAGATAGGGAGGGTCAAGATCGAGACCTGATCATCATGGTGAAAAATCTTCGTCGGGAATGGAGTGATTTTTGATTACAAATGAACAGGAACGATCAATTCCCGAGAGAGTAGTCGTATTTGAGACCAATAAAGGCATAGTAGAGATTCACGCTAACCGACCTCACGGAACATTCACTGAGCTCGTCCTTGACGACGGCCTCGGAAAGTTCTCACATTACACTTCAATTATTCAACGATTGGACGTGTTCGATAGTGTTACGGAAAAACCCGGCGGAAAAGTCACGTTGGCAATTGTGGAACCGAACATTGTTATTGGATACAATGTATGCTGGTACCCCGGCCCTGATGAGCGATGGAGTGCCTTGGGCGAACTGATGTATGAAATGGCGGCGGTAGAGGTTAGCCGGAATTTCCGGAGCATAGGATTATCGGCAAAGCTGCTCGAAGTAACTCTCGACGAGGATTTCTTCGAAGATAAGATTGCCTATATGAATGGTTTCTCTTGGCATTGGGACCTTGAGGGCAGTGGGCTGACCGGTGCCCAGTATCGGCAACTGATGATGGCACTTTATAGTCGTTTCGGATTCAGAGAAGTGTACACCAATGAACCCAACATTGCTCTCCGAGATGAAAATATTATGATGATCAGAGTGGGGACCCGAGTGTCGGCTGAAGACCAAAAAAGATTTCGTTATTTGAGGTTCGGGATCAAAATGGATCCGAAAGAGAACTGATCCGCTTTTTCGTTGCCTTTTATTTTCAGAGGCAACATTCAAACACCTAATCAGGATATTCCCAAATTTGGCCGGCAAGACAAAGTATCGAGCTTTGAGAACTATGCTGGTATGCAGTCGGTGTTTAAATTTCCAAATTTCCGCATGGAACGGCGGTCATGAAAAATGGAGGTTTTATGATTCGAGTATTGCAGATTTGTGCTTTGATGATTGCTTCATTAACTGCAACCACTTGGGTGTTTGCGGCGGGAGCGGGAACCGATATCGCGGCTGAAGAAGCTCTAAGATTGCTGAAAGAAGGCAACACACGATTCTATGCAAGTCGCACTGTTCACCCTCAGCAGGACAGCAATCAGCGTGTCTCCACTACCAAGGATGGGCAAAAGCCATTCGTGAGCATTCTTTCTTGTTCGGATTCCAGAGTTCCGGTGGAGATCATCTTTGATCGAGGAATCGGTGAACTTTTTGTCATCAGAGTGGCCGGTAATGTAGCAAACGTAAATGAAACGGCAACGATCGAGTACGGAGTGGATCATCTGCACACACCGTTACTGGTCGTACTGGGCCATTCACATTGCGGAGCGGTGACGGCTGTGGTGAAAAATGCAGAAGTTCACGGGAATATTCCTGCACTGGTTAAAAGTATCGTCCCCGCCGTTGAAACAGCAAAAAAGGCGAATCCTAAAGCTGAAGGTGATCAGCTTGTTGACAAAGCAATTGAAGCCAATGTTTGGCAGGCAATTGCAGACGTATTTAACTCCAGCCCTACCGTTTCAGGACTTGTCAAAGCAGGTAAGCTGAAAGTTGTGGGTGCTTTTTACGACTTGGAAACCGGAAAAGTTTCATGGATGGGGGCTCATCCCGATGAATCCAAGCTGATATCGGCAGCTAAGAAGTCCCAAGCACATTAATTCACGCATCAGAGCGTACCTCTGATTTTGATTTGAAGATATTTATCCAGGACTGCTGCGGAAACTTGCTCGGGATTCGTGTCGACGATCAGTACTCCCATTGAATGAAGACGGGTGATCAACAAATCACGCCGTACCAGCAACTCCGCAGCAACACCTTTTTCATAGACATCCCAAAGTGTTTTGGGTCTTTTATCAGCCGAGTCCACCACTTCCGTATCCGAAAGCGCGGCAATAAAAGGCAGGTGTTTCGGAATCATTGAAGATACGCAGTTTTTTAGGGCACCGGACGAACGCTCATCTATCAGATCTGTAAACATAATAACGAGAGAACGCCTTTTAAGACGCGAGGCCATGGCTACAAATGCCTTGAAGAACTGAGGTTCTTGAAATTCAGGTCTTATGGTATAAATGGAGTCCAGTATCTTACCAAATTGAGTCGGCGAATTGGCGGGGGGTAAGAACGATCCAATATCCTCCCCTATGGTCATTATGCCCACCTTGTCACCCAGACTTAAAGCCCCGTACGCCAACACAACCGCTGCATTCACTGCATGATCCAACTTTGTCCGGCTCCCAACCCGAGCAGTCATCATTCGACCTGTATCGAGAATAATGAATACGTTCTGATTACCTTCAATTCGGTGACGACGCACCATGACTTTAGCTTTTCGCGCAGTTGCGCCCCAATGTATCAGGCGCGGGTCATCTCCGGTTGCGTAGTCACGCAAACTGTCGAATTCAGTTCCTGCACCCTTCTTACGATCCGACCTGAACAACTGGTCCTGAAGGGAAATCCTCAGCTGCAGATTCTGTTGCTCAATGATTGCTAAACCCGGATAGCATTTCACCATCTGATCGGAGCGGCTGCAGCCGTGCTTCCAAACGAGCCCTAGTTTACTTCTTATCCAGAAATGGATCGCACCGAACTCACAATCGCCTCGAATTAGCGGTTTGATCCGGTAGCTTGCATTATTCCCGCTGCCTGGATGAGCGACCATCCTCACTGTAGGAATGTCTTTTAGACAATCGGACGGAACATCATCTTCAATGATGATTTCAAGATCATTGTGACCATTGTTGACCACGTTCAAAGGCACGGTAGTGAACTTATCAACTTTCAAAGGGTAAAGAATTGCTCGTTTTACGCGGACGGACTTATCACTGCTGCTGGTAGCGTAATCGGTAAAGGTAAAGGCCAAAAGTAGGAGATTGAATGAGACCGGCACGGCCAAACCGAACGGATGCACCAAATAAGCGACTATGAGCAGAAAAGATCCCGATACAAATACAAGGAAAAATCTCTGGGAAAAGTAAAACGGCAGGGCTCTTATTCGGTTTCTCGGCGGGTTCATCGTGGTACGGGAACACTTGAAACGATATTGTCCAGAAAGTTGTCGGGCGTTAATCCATCAATCAAGGCCTCCGGCCTTAGGATAATCCTATGTCTCAGCACGGGCAAAGCCATTGCTTTGACATGGTCCGGAGTAATGAATCCACTTCCTCGGATTGCGGCAAATGCTCGCGATGCTTTCAACAGAGCTACTGATGAACGAGGTGATCCTCCAAGTTGTACGTACATTGTGTCTCGTGTTTTGTCTACAAGCTGCCTCATATACTCGAGCACGTCATCTTGGACGGTTACATTGGTTAGTGCTTTTCGGAAAACACTTAAATCAGACTTGTTAAGAATATGAAACGGGACTACGGCATCCAGATCCTGCAGATCAATTCCTTGAGCATAGTTTTTGAGCAAAGAAAATTCGGCTGCCGACGGCGGATAAGTTATATTGATCTTCATCATGAATCGGTCAAGTTGAGTCTCCGGTAAAGGGTATGTACCCTCATATTCAATGGGGTTTTGGGTAGCCATTACAAAGAACATGTCAGATAATCGGTGTCTTGTTCCGTCAACGCTGACCTGCCTCTCTTCCATCGCTTCGAGAAGGGCCGACTGAGATTTGGGCGGTGTTCTATTGATCTCATCAGCCAAAAGTATGTCCGTAAAAACGGGGCCGTGGTGGAATTGAAAATCTCCTCGTTGCAAATTGAAAACATTGGTCCCAGTGATATCACTGGGTAGAAGATCCGGAGTAAATTGAATCCGCTTATATTCTGCGTCGATAAGTTTCGCCAATACTCTTGCCAATAGGGTCTTGCCTAATCCGGGAACTCCTTCGATCAAGACGTGGCCTCCCGCAAGTAGGCAGGTTAAGAGCTGTTGAACAACGTCATCTTGTCCGAAAATCACCTCTGAGATTGAATCACTAATGCTTTTGAACTGATTTCGGATATTTTCAAATTCGTTCATCGGTTTGCCTCTGTTTCAAAACCGGAATCCCTCAATCTAGATGTCAGTCTTAAATTACATCCAAGTAGCGGTGAAAGAATAAAATCAGGCAATCGCTTTGAATTGAGCATAACCTGAGTCGTTTGAAAAACGAGAGCTATTTTAAGAGGAGATGTCGTCGCATGCTGTTGTCGCGCAAAGATGCAGTCAGCTTGTTAAAGAATCGGAAGCCGTAATAAGCCCTCGAAAGACGAAGAGAAGATACGAGTCCGGAATTCCAAGCATTTCGAGCCATAGAAATGGGAGGAAACACGACAGGCGGGTTACTCACGATGCGATCGAGATTCGTATGAAGGAATGATGCATTCCGCCAAGAAATTCCCGTTGGCGCTTGACCGTCGTCGGAAGACAATTCATCAATAAGTGCAACGGAGTTCTGTTTTCGTTTCAAAATGATGAGACTCTCGTGGGGCACTGGACTTTTCATGTCCATGCCTCTGCTCACAAATCCTTCCGGTGAAACAAATGCTTGCTGGTAAATCTCATTCGGCCACCGCCAGACGTAAGGGTACATGTACCATGCATTGAGATTGGGATCATCATAGACCATCTTCATCAGTTCTCTAAGACCGCCCCAACCTCTAAATACAACGGCGTTTCGGTGGTAATACTCGAGATCCAGAAAAACAAAGTTGGTGTATGGTTTTACGTCGGGAACCTGGCTGATGAGATTAGCCATCATCCCGTTTCGTATTCTTGCGGCTTCTTTCCAGTCCTTACTAAGGCCGGCATGAAATGTAGCGAAGACTCCCAATACAAGAGCGACTGTAATTGCCGACAATATCTTCGTGATTCTCCTATTCCAACAAGCGGCTATTATGGCCGAGAACATTATGGCTAATCCAAAAGATCCAGCCGAATAGATTCGGCTCGACCAATTAAAATTGAACCAAGCCGAGTGTCCCTGAGGAATATCGCCAAGTTTCATATGAAAGGTTTCAACCAACTTCGGAGGAACACCACCATAACCGGCCAGCAGGTAAGGCACGAGACCCAATATGAGAAAAGCAAATCCCGTTGCAAAAATATATTTGCATCCAAAAGCGTGTTGTACACGTTCATCCGAGTCATTGTCGTGTTTTACCGATAATAAAACTACTAGACTGAGCAGAAAAATGAACAGACCCGCGGCAATTGCCCAGGCCTCAGTGGATATATTGTGAAACGGAGCAGCCAAATAGAACGGAATAAGACCCAAATATGATCCAAGTAATTCCAGGGGCGGAACCAAGTGTCTGTGGCCGACCGCACCTCCGGAAAGGAGAAGAAACCGAATTGATACCACTATAGACAGGGCGACGATCACTGCGGCGCCGAGTCTCACTAAAAATTGTCTATCGGAAATCGTGGCCGGACTATTCTTGTGAATGGGCCAGACAAGGAGCGGCATAGCCAGAATTTTGAAGCTGGGAGATTCGTATGCAAGAAATGAAATTATGTAAACGAAAACAGGGAGCAGCAGACCTGTTACATTCCCGCCCTTCATCCTCCAATATTGGAATAGTAGGACCGATGACCAAAAGATGAGACAACTCAGTCTTGAATTATCCGTTGCCAAAACATAGGTCAGGCAGGACACCACCGGAAGAAAGAATGCGATGAGTACAGCTATGGATGCTGCACCGGATCGATTTGGAAATGCATTTAGGAAGCAACGCCCCATGGTGGCCGCACCTGCGGCCAAAAGCAGTACGGAAAAAAAATGAAACGCAAGTTTGTTGAATCCGAAGATTTCAAATAGCCCAATCCAGTAGATGCCTTCAACAGGTCGTAGTGAATCTTTGGCGTAATTGAAGAGCGATGACGGAAAACTTGTCCAGTATGGATAACTGAATATCCACCAGTCGTCGCCTTCAAAGCCGATATCTCCGGTCAGAAATATTACGGAGAGGCAGTAAAGCACTAAACCGGCAATGGTTAACCGGAACACGTTTTCACAACGTATTTGATGATCCATGTTTTGATCGGGCTGAGAATGAATATTCAAATTGTAATTTGTACTCTGTAAAACCTAGCATATTTCACAATAAATGCAAAGAATTTATTGTGTTAGAATACCGTAAGTATGACACCTCAAGGTTGAATTCAGTATCTACCGAGGAATTCACTCAAGATTTTAATCTATTCATGACTACGTGAGTTGAGACCTCCTTTGCGCCAGTATTCATGCTGTCATAGTTTCGAAAAAACCACGAATAATCGTTCGAGGTACTTTGAAGACTCACGCGTCTTGACCTGGTGAGGGCTCTAGGTGTAAAAGAAAATGTTTGACCATTCTGCTCATCACAAACGTATCGGCTAATTAAACCGGCGAAGTGTTCGGGCATATTATCGATTCATCTGAATTCCTCGGAGGAAAACATGATCCCCGTTTGCGAGCCGGTGCTTGACGGCCGGGAAATGGACTATGTGATTGACTGCATAAAGACGAACTGGATCTCTTCGGCGGGTAAATATATAGATCAATTTGAGGAAAAGTTCGGCGAATATTGCGGAGTCCCTCATGCCGTCGCCTGTAGTAATTGCACTACAGGACTGCATATGGCCATGGTGGCCTTGGGTATTGGTCCGGGTGACGAAGTCATTATCCCTGATTTCACGCTCATAGTTTCCGCCAACACCGTTATACTTGCAGGAGCTAAACCCGTCTTGGTGGACGTCGATAGTCGAACTTGGTGTCTCGATGCCAACAAAATTGAAGAAAGAATCACGCCGAGGACCAAAGCCATAATGGCTGTTCACATGTACGGGCACCCTTGCGACATGGAACGTATCGGCAAAATTGCCGAAAAACATGGGCTCTACGTCATTGAAGATTGTGCTCAGGCTCATGGAGCCGAAATAAACGGTAAGAAGACCGGAAGCTTTAGTGACGTCGCTTGTTTCAGCTTTTATGGAAACAAAATATTAACTACAGGCGAAGGCGGTATGGTGCTGTGCAAGGATCCAGGGCTTGCGGACAAGCTTCGCTTATTGCGAAATCAGGGTTTCCAGGAACCTCGCTTTGTCCATGAAGT
>CAZTJA010000071.1:8551-15619 GCA_964613745.1 uncultured Syntrophaceae bacterium | reverse complement strand
CAGCCCAGCATTCCCAATCATAATTGAAATCTGCTACTGTTCGGTATCGTTCTTCACTCTCGATAAGCGCTTCTTCGGTTTTCTTTCGATCGGTTATGTCCGAAAGAATACCTACCACTCTGGCCGGTCGCTTGTGCGTATTCCATTCTATGACCTTTCCTCTAAGCAGAAACCAACGCCAGTCTTCGGATTTCGTCTTCATTCGTATTTCGGCTGAAAAGCCATCGGTTCCGTGTTCCACGTGATCCTTCAGATTGCGGTCCATGGTTTGCAAATCATCAGAATGGATACGATTTCTCCAAGAATTCAGATCCCCGTGGAACTCGTTCGGGACAAATCCAAGCATTGTGTAGCAGCGAGGACTGAAATAGGATTCATTAGAATTGATGTGAAGATCCCAGATTCCATCGTTAATTGCTTCGAGAGTGAGTTTGAGAAGATCTTCACTTTTTTTCAGAGCTTGTTCCGCTCTTTTGCGCTCCGAAATATCCGTAAGCAAACCCGTAATACCAATGAGCTTTCCATCCTGAAACAGCGGTCGACTATAGGAAGTCACATGTATCATTCTACCGTCTTTGTCCCTTAACCGGTATTCCGAAGCCTCCAAATTCCCCTCAATTACTCGAGTATACTTCTCGAAGAGCTGAGGAAGATCATCCGGATGAACGAAATCGAGAAACTTCCGACCAATTATTTCCTCGCATTTATACTTGCTCTTGCTTTCAATTACCGGGCTGACATAGGTAACTTTTCCTTCCAGATCAATGCTGAAAATTACATCATTGAGGTTTTCGACTAAGACTCTGTAGCGATCTTCACTCTCCTTTAGGGCATTTTCGACCGATTTCCTCGCCGTTATTTCAGTAATAAAACCTTCCAGGAAAAGGAGTTGCCCATCATCGCCGTAAACTCCTTGACCTCTCTCCCAAATCCACCGAGTCTGACCGTTTCTGTGGATGATGGGATATTCATCTTCAAAAAATCCCTTCTTCAGAATGACTTCCTGCCATTTGTTCCAAAGATGATCCTGATATGTCGGGTCAATGATGTCATTGAACGAATGAGGATGTTTGTTCATGATCTCATCGGGATTGTAACCGGTTATCGCTTTACAGCCTTCGCTAATGTATTCCATCGTCCATTCTGCGTCATTTGAAGAACGGTACACGAAACCGGGTAGGTTATCGACCAGAACAGCCCAGGCTCTTTCTCGCTCCTGGAGAGCTATCTCTGCTTGTTTCCTTTCGGTGACGTCCCTGATAAGCCCCCCAATAGCTGTGCCGCCATTTTCCAACGGAACCAGGAATTTTCTCGATTCAAAGATGCGGCCGTTTACCTCCTCGTCGACGACAATGGTTCGGCCGTTTTTCAGCACCTGCAGGTCGGATGCACGGAAAACATCGGCAGCTTCCTTTGATACTATTTCGTAATCAGATTTGCCGAGTATTTCGCTCTTCGGTTTTCCGAAATAGTCTTGAAGGGCTTTATTGACCATCAAAAATCGAAAGGATTCATCCTTCAAGTATGCCAAATCCGTAGTAGAGTTCAGAAAAGTATCGTATCTACTTTCACTCTCTCTAAGTTCTCGCTCCATCTTCTTTCGATGCGTAACGTCAAGCACATTGCCCAAGATTGCAGGCTGTCCTTCAAATTTAATCAACGAAGCTAAAATTTCGCACGCAACTCCATCTCCGGACTTCTTGATCAGATTAATCTCGTAACGAGAAGGCGGATTCTCTCCATTCAACCTACTGAAAGCCCTTCTCCACATTATTTCACGTTCTTTCGGGTCGATTGCCTCCAGGATGTTTCTTCCGAGCATTTCTTCCTGTTGGTAGCCGAGCATTTCTGCGAGATTGGGATTCGCGTAAACGATAATTCCATTCCGATGAATAAATATTCCGGTTAATGAATTCTCCGTAATCTGCCGGTATCTTTCTTCACTTTGTCTGAGATTTTCCTCTGCCTGTCTTCTTGCGGTTTCCTCTCGTTCACGCTCCCAAAGTGTCACCATTATCGGGCCTAAATATTCGGCAATATCCTCCAACAGTTCGGTATCCTGGAGATTGTAATCTTCATCTTTGTCGGCCAGAGTTATACAGCCTACGAGATTTCCATCATGCATCATCGGAACCACGATCGCTCGTTTAAGCTGGACATGTCCGACCGGTAGATCCAGACTATCGTTCGCAATTTGGGGTTTTTTCTCTTGAAGCGCTCCACCTAAAATACCGCTCCACTTTTCCCGTGGAAAAACAGTTGCCTTGTGCGGTATGTTGCTGCTTTCCCAAGTGCCTTTCGACATGGACGGGCAAAGCATACGATTATTCTCGTCGATATAACCGATGAATCCGCATTTGCTTTTCATTACATCCAAGAGGATGTCGAGGATGTCGCTGTAAACCTCGCCTTTAGGGCTGTTCAAGAGTGTGCCCGCAATGAGATTACGGATTATTAGTTTTTTCTGTGCTTCGCTAAGCTTTTGATCCGCTCTTTTACGGTCTGTTATATCTCTCGAAAGTCCGTGAATCGCAACGGGAAAACCTTTATCATCTCGAATAAAACTTAATTTGGATTCAAGAGTTACGATAGAACCGTTCTTGTGGATATGGTCCAGTTCGACTACGATGGCTCTGTCGGGATCAACACCTGGCTTTAGATCATTTTCCAACTCTTCGGACAATACCTTGAGTGCTCTGTTTAAGGATTCCGGTGTCAATTGATCCCGAGAGTCTTGGTGCATTCGCTCTTCCGGAGTGAATCCGAGCACTCTCTCTACTGACCGGCTCACAAAAGTAGTTTTTAGATCAAAATTGATGGACCAAAGAACGTCGTTCAACTGCTCCGTCATGAGCCTGTACTTTTCTTCACTCAATTTCAGAGCACGTTCCATCCTTTTGCGTTCTGAAATATCTAATATCGTAACGGCGTATCCCACCGTTTCGCGTCGGCTGTTTTCGATCACGGATGAACTCATTTTGACATCAAGAATCTTACCGTCTTTGGTGAGGCGTTTAGTTTCAAAAAAAGGAATGCCTTCCCCATGTGAACGTTTGTCCCGAATGATAGTGGTTTCAAAGGTGAGTTCCGGTGGAACGTTGTTCAGTGGTTTTCCTTTTAACTCAAACAGTGTCCAGCCGAAGGTTTTTGAGAAAGCGGAATTCACGAATATCACGTTCTCTTGTGCGTCATAACAGACCAAAGGCTCGGGAGAATCCTGAAGCATTGACTGGAGCATGTCTCGATGCTCCTGAAGCATTTTGATTTCGTTCTCCAAACTAATCTTACTTCGCTCGAGAATTTCGATTCGATCCTGGAATTCCGTTAATTGTGCAGCCGGGTTTTGGGCGTTTTGCTCTATTTCGCTCACGTTTGTCCCCCAGTTCCTAATTGCGTTCTTATTTTTGGGGAAGCTTACAACCATGATCAATTTACAGAGACATAATACCAGATAGCGTATCAATGACCCAACTTTTTCATCTGTTTGTAATGAGTAATCCTGCAACGGATAGAGCAATCCAGACCAAAGTATTTACTTGAACTATTTTATATATTCTATTAACATAAAAGCAATTTATAGCATACACTAGCAGGTTCTTTCAGATGAGACAGTCTTTGCGGCCAAACTACAGTTCGATGCGCAAGATGCTGTGTTTCGCGAGTGCACTGACAATCCTATTTGCGATATTCTGCCCCATTTGCCGGCCCCAAGGGATTGATACGAGCCCATATTCCGCGTCGTCTTTTCTAAACCGTGAAGGACGGGTCGAATCCGGAAGTCTGTTTGCCGGATCTCACAAAAGTATACCCAATCTGCAACCTGGATATACTTATTACTCAGGCAAGAATTGGAAATCAGGCTACTTCACACTGGATTATGTGTTGCCGATACGGAGCCAAAAGGACGGTTTGTTATTTGGGGTAGCTCATTCCGAAGTACAGACATTAACTCAAAATCTTCACAACCGTTCCGACGAGCAAGTCTTTGTTTCACTGGGCGGAGGCTACAGGACTTTGCTGAAGGACAGAACCGTGATTGGGTTTAATGGATTTTGGGATACCGCTCGATTCGCAAATCGCTGGGTATCTTCCGGGGGAGCTGGTTTTGAATTAGCCGCTTTTGTTGCCGGCCATGATACTCTGGATATGAACATCAATTGGTATGGAGACATATCTGAAGGAGACCTAGTCAACCCATTTCGGAACGGGCCCGCGAATTTTGATATGCAGTTGGGGTATTCGCACCAGTTGTTTGACATGGGACCGGATTTACGTCTCTTCGGCACTCTTTACAAATTTGATGACGGAAGTGGTTCCTACGGGTGGCAGGCCGGCGGGGAAATAAAAAGCCCGAATGGTGTTCTTGCAGTCAAAGCTGAGACTGCTTTCGACCCCGTGAACGATTCTTATCAAAGCGTAGGGGCTTACATCAACATAGGCTTTGAACCTGAAAACTTATTCAAAGGAAAAAATCCGTTTGTCATGCCTGAGCCCATCTTTTCGAGCCCACGGAACATGAACCGCCTTACACAAAAGATTACCAGAAATTACCGCAACACTACCCATGGAATTTACACGGCTGATTCCACTGATCACACCAGACAAATCAATGTTGTAAATAAATCGAATAAGAAGCAGAGAGTCTACGTAAAATTTCTCAACAACACCACAAATCCACAATGCCATACCTGGGGAAAGGGGGGACAGTATGGGCCCAATGATTTCCCTGGATGGACGGCTTCTTCCAGCGACTGTTACCTACTCTACGCAGATTTGGATCCAAAGGCATCTTTACCTCTCCCCTTCAAAAAACCGGATAACGGCGATACTACCGTAACCATCTCGATGGATAAGATATCCGGCTGCAATGTGACCCAGGCTGAAATTACCGTTCACAATTATTTCGCAAATGAATGGCACGATGGTTACGACATAAGCCTAGTCAATGGATTCAACTACAAAGTGAAAATAGATACGCCTTATGTGGACACGAAGGACCCGTATACCGAGGGACAACCATATCGTTGTCTAAAGACAATCCAGGCGGCAAGTATGTTAGGGAACAGCAAAAACGCCGGCGTGTTTGGACTCGGAAATGATCAGTGCTGCGCATCCTGCAAACCACCAGCAGAGTGCTGTAGTGAATGGGGAGACAAAATAGCGGCTGAGGCGCACCCAACTTTCAAAGGCGCTACTCCGACTTGCCTTTTGAATGCTCCGTATGCTCCGTGCCCACAAGCGAGTCCGCAACCGCAGAGAACAGGCAATCAACCCTGTGATGCCCGCCCGCGATGCCAAATGGACGGATGGCATTCCCAAGCAAACGGCAATCTTTTCACAGTAACATTCGATGAATAATCGGATCAGAAGTGAGCAGGCATCCAAGACAGAAGATGAATATTTGTGGGCGGGACTGAAACCCGCCCATCGATTAACACACAGAGTCTTGATTCACCGATCAACTTTTATGCTGTTGAATACATCAACAGCCCTTTATTGTGAACCTTGGTCAGAGCTTCCATCGGAATCTGTTCTTTCCTCCATACGCACCATTAGCCATTTCTCCGTCTTATCTTTTCCAAAGTGAACCAGAGCTTCCGTCTCGTCCTGAGTTAAATTGTAAATTCCCGTTTCCATTATGATGTCGGTATCTTTTCCGTCGGCGAAAGTCCATGCAGCTCGTTGAGACTTTTTGTCGACCATACCTCTTACAGGACGGGCGTTTTCCGTTGAAATGTTGAAGTAGGTTCCCGCAATGACACCCTGTTTGTCAACCGCCAGTTGCAACAGCACATTCGAATCGGATGCATCGGGCCTCGTTAAGGCGAAAACTCCAAGAGGTAGCCATTCGGATTCCGTCTTGGTTGGATCCGGCGCACTTAAAGCTAAATCACTCGCTTGCTGATAATATGCGTCCGCACTCACCGAAGTGGCTCCATTTACATACACCTGGTTGTTGTCGTAATAAATGCCGTTGTCAAAATCGAAATAAATCGGTTCACTCCAGGTAGTCCCTACAACCCAACCCCCAAGAGCTACCCATCCGGCATGTCTCCACCAATGATTGTATGGAAAAGGATGCCGTCCAAAATTAATCCAGTACGAACGGGCAAAGTTGGGATGATTCCGCCACCAACGTGGATTAAATATGTCGCCGTGTCGATCTCTTATGTTATTACGAATCCGGTCCCCATCGGGCCATTGAGGTCTCTGCCCGGGACGATCACCTATTCCGGGGCGGTCTCCAGGCCTACTGCCTATTCCCGGTCTATCACCCGGCCTATCCCCGATTCCAGGCCTATCCCCAGGTCTATTACCAATACCGGGTCTATCATTTGGACGGTCCCCGCCCCCGGGTCTATCACCTGTACCGGGTCTGTCTCCTCCACCTGGACGATCACCGATGCCAGGTCGATCATCCGGTCTACTTCCTATGCCCGGCCTATCGCCCGCACCTGGACGATCACCAATACCCGGCCTATCATTTGGTCTATCTCCTATTCCAGGACGATCACTAGGACGCTCTCCTGCACCCGGTCGATCCGCTATGCCCGGCCTATCTCCACCAGGACCATCTCCGATGCCTGGACGACCTTCAGGCAATGTCTGAACAGGCTGACGGTCTCCAATACCGGGCCTATCACCATCAGGTCTCTGACCCAGAAGTTGTTGAGCTCCTGCGTAACCTAGTGCTCCTGCCGCAGCGCCGGCGCCAATTCGCCCAAGGTCCGACAAACCTCCACCTTGAGGCATGTGCAGAAATTGTTGAAGTTGGCCACGATCAGGTCTTTGGCCCCCAGAAGGCATTCTGTTATCCACTCCCGGCAGCCTGCTATCTAACCTCTGGCCCCCCTGTGACAGCCTCTGTCCGCCTTGTGGCAATCTTTGGCCCCCCTGTGGCAGTCTTTGGCCGGAACGATCCGGCAACTGTGAAATCGCCCTATCTGGAGCTGAAGGGCGCTGTGGACGAGAAGTAACTCTATCCTGAATCTGCGGTCTAGGTCGCTCTACTGATTGTCTGGAAGGTGGGCTCATCGATGGACTGCGCCTGACGGCTCCGCCTCCGCC
>CAZTJA010000071.1:0-8451 GCA_964613745.1 uncultured Syntrophaceae bacterium | reverse complement strand
CGGAAGGCCGCTCCGCCGCCACCGCCGCCAAAACCTCCACCTCTGCCGCCTCTTGCAAAGCCTTCTTCAATAGTCAAAACAAACAAGAAGATAAAAATGATAGGTGTCAAATATATAATGATTTTTTTCATGAGCATTCCCTCACTTGCCTGAATCTGCTCGAGTTAGTTGCGGATCTCTACGTACCACGATTACTTCTTCTACGTCCGGAAGAAGCTGTCCATTGACTTCACGGCTCACTGACTGCCACGTGAATGTATTGGGATTCACGTACTTATATATGTTCATAGAAGATGCTTTTTCACCTGATGCGAGAATGCTCTTTACCTTGACGGTCCATTTGTTCTCCGATTGAGTCCATTCGCCTTCGCCAAAACCGGCTTTATTGTCAAATATCCACGAACGGAGCATTTTTGTTGAGGGGTCCCAGCCGATCACCTGAGTTCCCTCCAATTCAACGCGATCTCCTTCCATTACTCTGAAAGTCCCTGTGATGAACGAATAATCTTTGGCCCATCGGAAGCTTGTCTCCACACTGGAATCTTCATCCTGGTCCACCCAATCCCCTATGAGCCATTCGAGTTCCCCTAGTTTGGCTATTGTGGTCAGCGGGACGGCGGATTCCTCTTCTTCCACCTTCATAAGTTTCCACTGTCCACCTTCCTTCCGGAAAGCAGCGGACAGAAGAATTTCGCTATTGTCTTCGTTCGGTCTCTGAAAGACGGCAAATCCCTTGACAATGGCCTCTTTCGCCGATTTTGGCTGAACATCGAAAAGCTCAACTCTGACCTGGAGGTCCTTATTCTCTTTGAAAAACTTCTCCAGCGCGGGCTGAATTTTCTGAACCCCCTTTACCGGCTCGTCCGATTGTGAACGGTATGTGCCTTCTTTGGCCCAGTGGAGGGCTGCTGCTTTAGCATCGGCCCGGTTAAAAGCTTCGACATAGGATTGAACAGCCTTCCGAATGGCGTTTTCATCAGAGCCGGTATTCGTGTCTCCCGTGCAAACACCGGATACCAGCAAGACCATGCCGACAATTAAACAGAGCGTGATTTTTCCCACTGGAGCGGTCCTCCTTTTTTTATGACTTCATCTAGGGGATACAATGGTCATGTCCAACAGCATCTGAAATCTACTCATACAATAAAGTATACATGGATTTAGGATTAGCTTCCTTGAAATTTACAGCCCCTTTTCCATGTAATTTGCTCCCGAGCCATTTTCTCTCATCATCCGCCGTGTTCGAAATTTTGGGAATTCAGAATTTAAAGTTGTTCGCGCATCCGCTTTTAGTGTATAAGTTTCAAACTCCAGGAAATACATAGTGAGAATGTGGATGATTCAGCATAACAGCGGCTTATTGAGGGATTTGCTTATCCTCTTCGTTTCGTTTTTTTTCTTGCTCGTGAGTTCTTTGTCGTCGGCAATCGCCGGCCAAACCGCTAAACAGGATGATCAGTCGCTGCAAAAGATCGACCGAAAACCCTGGCTTTTCGTGAATTTGGTCCCTGAAATGGGACGAAGTGGGGGCAAAGCCTTTTCGGTAATCAGAGAATTGAGTGGAAATCCTAAGGGGATTGTCGTTCACTTCAGCAAAATCACGTATGAATACATTGAGGAACTTCAGCCGGAGTTTATGGTATTGAGTCCCCAGGGCACCCCTTGGTGTCGTTACACGGGAGAACTCGGTGTCGCTCTCCAGAATTTTTTGTGGATGCTCCCGCAATTAGCCGAAAGAATGGATATTCCAATGCTGGGAATCTGCGGTGGACACCAGGCTTTGGCACTTGCTTTCGGCGGCAAAGTTGGTCCCATAAGGGCGGGCGAAGACGATTGCATGCCCTACACGAAAGATCGCCAAACAGGTGTTGTACCCTTGACCGTCACTGCTTCGGATCCAATTTTCTCCGGGGTCGACGGAAATGTCCGTATAGTTGAAAGCCATTATGACGAAGTTAAAGTACTTCCCCCGGGGTTTGTGCTCCTCGCTTCGGAAAAAGTGAGTCCATATCAAATAATGCGTCATCCAAATAAACCTGTTTATGGTATCCAGGGACATCCGGAATACTTTTATGGGCACAGACCCGACGGCGGTATTTTGATCAAGAATTTCCTGAAAATTGCAGGGGAATACGGCAAGAATCGATCAATTGCAAACACCGGTGCAGCAAAGGTAAGTTCGGAGCCAAGCAATTCCAACAATCCCGCAGCATACTAGTCCCTTTTAAAAGTACATGCGAAGCTTACTACCATTTCTTACATGCCGTAAGATATGGTTGCTATTGGGCTTGCATTTACCTAGCCCAAGTGTTCACTTAACAGCATTCCTCATAATTCTAGACGTGACTTGGACCAAGGTGTGCCTACCGAACTCCTGTGTCGGACTAGAGATTGTTTCCGCGAATTGACCTAAATTGTACACTGCATTATTGTATTTGCGTTGGGGGTTACTCTCCCCGTTATCTCTGCACCACTTATTATCACAATCAAATTGCTGAAAGGAGATCTTATGAAACGACGTTTGCTCGTTTGTACCTTGTTGGCGTTTTGCGTATTCTGCGGTCAAACTTTTGCCAATGCTGAAATTAAAGACTCGGAATCCGCCTCCCACGGAGCAGAAGCATCGTCACACAGAATTGTTGAAACCTTCTCCTTTCCGGGATTCAAAGTATTGCAGTTTGAATTGCCGGTCTTGTCGATTTATTCCTACATGCTGATCAGTGATGGACAGGCTTTACTCGTGGATCCCGTTCGCGACATATCTTTTTATCTCGATGTTGCAAAGAAAGAAAATGCTGAAATTAAGGGCGTCTATTTATCCCATTCCCATGCTGATTTTGTGGCCGGTCACATGGAACTCGTTTCCAAACTCAAGTGCCCGATCCATCAGGGCCACAAATCCGGTGTTGGTTATGAAATAAACTCCCTTGACGAAAATTCAGTGGTGCAGATTGGACAAGCAGTCCTAAAATTTCTCGATACGCCGGGCCATACCCCTGACGGTATGACGGCGGTGGTTTACTCCAAGGATGACCTGAACACTCCGAGATTAGTATTCACCGGAGATGCACTATTCGTTGGCAGTATGGGACGTCCGGATCTTCTCGAAGGCAAAACTCCTGCGGCCTGGCTTGCAAATGCCATGTTCGATTCGTGGAACAATAAACTTTCTAAACTGCCCGACAGTGTTCTTGTTTTTCCGGCCCATGGTGCGGGATCTCTTTGCGGGGCAAACTTGAGCGAGGAGTCTCACTCAACGATAGGCAAGGAAAAGGCTTCCAACCCCTATGCGAAGAAGACAAAAAGAGGAGAATTTGTAGCAGCGCTACTGGGCGGATTGCCGGAAACACCTCAATATTTCGGTCACAATGCCAAGATGAACCGGGAAGGTCCGAAGCCCGTGGATTGGGCATCCCTGGGCACAAAAGAACTGAAACCTTCCGCCGAGTTGACGGACCCCCAGAAATACTACGTTCTCGACCTTCGAGATGCCGCTTCTTATTCTGAAGGACACGTGCCGGGTTCAATCAACATTGCCGTTCGAGGCCGCTTTGAAAACTGGGTCGGCACGATCGTTCCCTGGGGATCCAAAGTAATTCTCGTAGGAAGCCCGGAAGAGCTCAAAGAAGGCATTTTGAGGCTCCAGAGAATAGGATACTCAGCAGATGTATTGCCTATAGATGCCTGGAAAAATGCAAAGCTTCCAGTCAATACTAATCCACCGATTAATCCCCAAGAACTTTACAAGCTTATGGAAGCCGGTGAAGCTCCGCTGATAGTGGACGTTCGCCTGCCGAACGAATGGATGGCGCTTAGAATCGGAACGGTTCTCAATCTGCCGCTCAATAGACTTGCAGATCTATCAGCTAAACTCGATCCTGAAAAACCCGTGATCCTGGTGTGCAATTCCGCTTATAGATCGAGTTTGGCCGTAGGAATAGTCGAACGTAAAGGATTTAAGCAGGCAAGAAGTTTGGAAGGCGGCAGTCAGGCTTGGATTGATGCGGGATTGCCGGTGTTTGAAGCTTCTAAAACCGGTTCAACTGCGGAAACGCCGAAGGTTCAGGTGAAGTTGCCCGAACGGATGTCGGCCGAAGATCTCCGAAGATTAGTGCTCGATTTGCCCGGCACGTTTACTCTCGTGGATATTAGACCTGCCGATCAGTATAAAACGTTCAATGTTCCCGGATCCGAGAATGTTTCCCCCGCTCAACTTGTGAATGATGCAGCATACCTGGTGGGAGCGGGTCCGCTAATTATTGTCGATCGTGATGGAACCCTCGGAATGTCCATAGGCGGTATCTTGTCGCAAAAAACGGAACGAAATATCAAGGTTCTTTTCGGCGGCATGGAATCGTACGTGGCTGCCAAGCCGGTCTCCTCGGTGGGAAATGCTGAAACGAAAACAGCGGAATCATTTTCAGCTCCACCTCAACAGCCGGCCGGTCAGCCTGGTGCGGCTCAGAAAAGTGCTCCAAAGACCGAGAAACCTAAACGACCGAATGTCGGCTGTTAATTAGTGATCTGCCGGCCATCCGGGAAAACAGTGACTTATCGTCATTCGGGGCGGGTCTTGTGCCCGCCTCCCTTTGTTTTCATTGAAAATCGAATGCGATCTTCAGCTCCATAAAACCTAATCAAAAGTCGCGGTATCCTGGGGTTTGGCGTTGACATCCAAGTCAAAATATTGGATTATTCTTCTTTGCGGCCCGAAAAACTTCATTGCTTGACAAGAGAACTCCATAACAGATTCACTATCGCCATAAGAAACATTGCGGGTTTCTCCCGTTAAGCGGAACCCTTTCCGGTGCCAGGATACCGTCTCAATCTTTTCACGCAAGTCACTCCTAAGTCCAGGACGGAGGTAATCGATGGGTGATGAACAACGCAAGATTCTCGTCGTAGGCGGGGGTATCAGCGGCATAACAGTAGCAGTAGAAGCCGCCGAAGCGGGAGCAGAGGTCGTCTTAATTGAGCAAAATCCCTATATAGGCGGCCGAGTCAGTCAACTTAATCAATATTTTCCTAAACTATGTCCACCCAGTTGCGGGCTGGAAATCAATTTCAAACGCATTAAAGCCAATCCAAAGATTTCCGTTCTCACATTGGCCGAAGTTGAGTCAATTACCGGTGAACCCGGCAACTATGACGTCACAGTGAAACTTGAGCCACGCTATGTGAACGACAACTGTACGGCTTGCGGAAAATGCGCTGAAGCAGCAGTAACCGAAATTCCCAATCCTTTCAATTATGGATTAGATAAGGTTAAAGCCGCATACCTGCCTTATCCAATGGCTTATCCTTTTAAGTACGTTCTTGCAAAAGAGATCATTGGAACGGATGAGGCCGCGAAATGCGCTGAAGCTTGCCCTTACAATGCAATAGACCTCGACATGAAAACCGAAACGCTCACCTATAATGTTGGTTCCGTTGTATGGGCTACCGGCTGGGAACCATATGAGGCGGAGGCAATCGATTATCTTGGATTCGGCAAAATCCCCGATGTCGTCTCAAACGTGGTCTATGAGCGTATGGCATCCGTATATGGTCCAACAGGTGGAAAGATCGTTCGGCCGTCGGATGGAAAAGAAGTCAAGAGCGTTGCATTCATTCAGTGTGCAGGCTCACGTGACGAAAATCACCTCAAATATTGTTCCGGAATCTGCTGTTTGGCCTCACTGAAACAATCCACATATCTCAGAGAGCGTGATCCGGAAAGTGAAGCTTTCATCTATTACATAGATGTTCGAGCCATGGGCAAATACGAAGACTTTTATACCAAAGTTGATCAGGACGAGAAAATAAAGTTGATCAAAGGAAAGATAGCCCGGATTACGGCGAATCCTTCCGGTGGTGTTTTGGTGGAAGGCGAAAACATCTCCGAAGGCGGCATGGTAAAGCAGGTCGTAGATTTGGCGGTTTTGGCGACCGGTATGGTTCCCTCAACTGCAAAGGTTCGTCCCAATCTCGAAATGGAATTCGATGAGTTCGGTTTCGTAACTGGATCCGGAGCTTCCGGTATTATACCTGCGGGATGCGTGAAAGCCCCAATGGAAGTTGCCGCTTCGTTGCAAGACTCTACAGCGGCCGCTCTCAAGGCTCTCAAACGCACGAAGGGGAGGTAATCATATATGGATCAGAAAATTGGTGTATATATCTGCTCCGGCTGCGGTATTGGAGAATCTCTCAACGTCGAGGGCCTTTCCACCGTTGCCAATGAGTTTTCCATATCCAAGTGTGTGGATCATGCGGCTCTTTGCGGAGCTGAAGGCATTAAGTTAATTCAATCGGATATCGAATCCGGCGAAGTTAACACGGCTGTTATTGCTGCATGTTCATCCCGTGTCAAAACCGATGTTTTCGCATTCGATCCCATGACCACCATCATGGAACGGGTGAACATCCGTGAGCACGTTGCCTGGTGTCAGCCGGCCGGCGAAGAAGATACCCAGATGATGGCGGAAGATTACATCCGAATGGGTATCACCAGAGTTGAAAAGACCAAATTGCCCAACCCCTTCGTAGAAGCTTCCGAAAAGGCAATCCTGGTTATAGGTGGTGGTGCTGCCGGTATGCAAGCGGCTCTTGATGCGGCAGATGCCGGTTATACCGTTTCGATAATCGAAAAAGAAAACCAGCTCGGCGGCCACTTGGCCAATTGGTACAAGAACACCCCCGTTGCCCCAAATTATGGAGAATTGTCCGAAATAACAATCGATCAGGCGATCGCACGGGTTCAGGAAAACTCAAATATCAACGTGAACATCGGTACAACTGTCCAGAAGATTGCCGGCGCTCCGGGAATGTTCGATGTCACATTATCATCCGGAGAGACCCAGAAGTTCGGTTCCATCGTTTTGGCTGCCGGATGGAAGCCGTATGACGCTTCCAAACTTGAACATCTCTCCTACGGCAAGTATCCGGACATCATCACCAGTGTACAATTGGAAGAAATGGCAAAATCGGGCAAAATCACCTGCCCATCAGACGGATCCGAACCGTCGGTAGTAGCTTTTGTGCAATGTGCCGGATCCCGTGATCCAAACCATTTGCCCTATTGTAGTGCGGTATGCTGCCGAGTTTCTCTCAAGCAAGCGATGTATGTTAGGGAGCAAAATGAGGAAAACAAGGTACTCGTTTTCTATAAAGACATGCGCACACCCGAACAGCAGGAAGAAATCTATCGACAGGCTCAAAAGAACGGCGTCGTCTTTGTAAAGACGGATACCGCCCAACTCAGCATCGGAGAAGGCTCCGAACGAAAGCTCATGATTGAAGCCAAAGACGACCTTGTAGGCGATCCCTTAATGATGGAAGCCGATCTGGTCGTTTTGGCCGTTGGAATGCAGTCGGCCGTACTGGATGATCCCATTCTCAACCTCGAATACAGGCAAGGCCCCGCACTTCCGGCGTTGTCACATGGATTCCCGGACAGTCATTTTATCTGTTTTCCCTATGAAACTCGTCGAACAGGCATTTATACCGCAGGTTGCGTCCGTCAGCCCATGACCGCAACGAGAGCCGGCAATGACGGCACTGGAGCGGCTATGAAGGCCATCCAGTGCGTCGAGATGATCTCCCAGGGTAAAGCGGTACATCCCAGAGCCGGCGACATGTCTTACCCCGAGCTGTTCATTAACAGATGTACCCAGTGCAAGCGCTGCACGGAAGAATGTCCGTTCGGAATGTACAATGAGGATGTCAAAGGAACTCCCCTGCCCCATCCTACCCGATGCCGACGCTGCGGAATCTGCATGGGGTCTTGCCCTGAACGAATCATTTCCTTCAACAACTACTCGGTGGATATGATCGGATCCATGGTCAAATCCATCCACGTTCCCGACGAATACGATGAAAAGCCGAGAATAGTCGGATTTATCTGTGAAAACGACTCTTTCCCTGCACTCGACATGGTTGGGATCAATCGCCTCCAGTATCCACCTTGGGTAAGATTCATTCCATTGCGATGTCTCGGGTCTCTGAACCTGATCTGGATAGCGGATGCTCTTTCGAAAGGTATTGATGGAATAGTACTTTTCGGATGCCGTTTCGGCGACGACTATCAGTGCCACTTTATTCAGGGAAGTGAACTTGCAAACACAAGAATGACCAAGATAAAGGAAACACTTGATAGGCTTGCTCTTGAATCGGACAGAATAAGATTCGAGCAGTTGGCCATTGATGATTACGAGAAAATACCGACGATCCTCCAAGAGTTCACCGAAAGACTGGAGACTCTGGGACCAAATCCGTACAAAGGATTCTGATCACGCGCCGTCGAAAACTCCAACTGATTGCGGTGGATCTCAGGATCCCCGCATACTTCACCAATTAAGGATGCGCAATGGAACCGAAAATACCTTTTCTGGAAGTGAGTGATGCTATCGTTGCTTCTGGAGCCGATACCCTTTACTGGTGTATGCAATGTGGACTTTGCACCGGCACGTGCCC
>CAZTJA010000070.1:0-15772 GCA_964613745.1 uncultured Syntrophaceae bacterium | reverse complement strand
CCCTCCTTCGCTGCAGCCGGACCGTGGTATTCAGTAACAATTGCGCGGGCAAGAGCCTTCTTAATTTGCATCGGATGATTGGGGTCGTTCAGATCCATGTGGGCATCTACATTATGTAACGCAGCTCCGAAATTCTCGATAATTCCGGGATCAACGTCCGTCAACAAAGTAAAATACTTTATTATCAAATCATCCTTTATGGACATGGTTTTGCCGAACATGTCCGCAGGGGTATCATCCACGGCGATGTAGTTGCCCTGCGTCTTGCTCATCTTTTTCGCACCGTCGAGACCTTCTATGAGCGGGGTCATCAGCACTATTTGAGGCTTCTGGTCATGTTGAAGCTGAAGATCACGGCCGGCGAGCAAGTTGAATTTCTGATCAGTCCCGCCAAGTTCGACGTCACTCTGCAGTGCAACCGAGTCATAGCCCTGCATTAAGGGATATAAGAATTCGGTGATGCTGATCGGATTGCCGTCCTTGAATCTTTTTTCAAAATCGTTTCTCTCCAGCATGCGAGCCACTGTTGATCGGTAAGCCAAATCGAGGCAATCCGCAAACGTCATTGAATCGAACCATTCTCCGTTGCTGCGAATTTCCGTTTCTTTCTCATCAAGAATCTTGAATACCTGCTCTCGGAATGTCTTAGCGTGTTCCCATACTTGTTCTTTTGTCAGACGGACTCGAGCTTCGCTGCGCTCAGTAGGATCACCAATCCTTGCAGTGAAATCTCCAATCAGAAATATTGCGGTATGTCCCATGTCCTGAAAATGCTTGAGTTTACGGATCGTAACCATGTGTCCCAGGTGAATGTCGGAGGCAGTGGGATCCACACCCAATTTGACCCTCAGCTTATTCCCGGTATTTAGGCTCCACTGAATGCGTTGACGCATTTCTTCTTCACTGATGACTTCCTCAACCCCACGCATGATCTTGGCCATTTGCGTTTCTAAATCGGGAAAAGACATACGGCTACCTTTCTGAACAGTCATTCAATAATTAGGTGTGAGAGTTTAATTGATGAGAAGTGTTTTTTCAACTCAATGTAGCGGCGAGTGAAATCCGTAGGATTTTGAGATGATGCAGAGACCAATTCGCAGAGAAATTCACGTTTTCTTTTCATCCGAAATGCGGCCGAGCACGTCACTTAACCTCGTGGTGGTAGTCTCCAGTCTTCTTATGAGAGTCTCCACAAAGACCTCATAGAATTTGAGTTTGAGTGACTGGTTCTCTCGATCAAGAACTTTTAAATCCAGCTTGAGGACGATGCAGGGCTTCCGGGCAATAACATGGGCCGTTCTCGGTGTATTCGTCAGAGCACCCATTTCGCCGATGCACGCTCCGCGTTCCAAATCCGCTATTTTTTCGTTATTTTTAATCACTCTCACGGAACCGGTCAGCAAAATGAAAAATGTGGAATCAACGTCACCTTCTCGCAATATCACCTGTCCTTTTTCATAGCGAATAAATGTTCCGGATGAAGTAACTTCCGCAATCTGCTGGTTGGTGAATGATCTAAAAAATTCAGTCGTTTTAAGGAGCTGTACCTTCTTCTCGACTCTAATGTCTCTCGCTTGAAATGTTAATCCTTTTAGGGCTTTATCAATATCTTCGGCAAATTCCCGACCGCTCCTATATCTCAGCTCGGGTTCCTTTTCCAACGCACGCTGAATGACGTGATCCAGACCCGGAGGCAATTCGGGATTGAATGTGAGAATCGATGGTGCAGGAGTGTACCGAATATTCTCCATCAGTTCAAAGAGCGTTCGCCCTTGAAAAGGCCTTCTACCGACCAGAAGTTCAAAGAATACTACCCCGAGCGAAAAGAAATCGGTTTGTCCCGTCAACTTGACGGTTCCTTTCGTTTGTTCCGGGGACATATAGCTTGGGGTTCCCATCACCTGAAAGTCGCTGGTGTCCTTTGCTTGAGAAAGCACGGCTATTCCGAAATCCGTTATCTTAATTCGTCTGTCTTTTGTGAACATCAGATTGGCCGGTTTTATGTCCCTGTGGATCACGTTATGGGCATGAGCAAAATCGAGCGCCAGACAAATTCGTCTCACGATTTCCGCTGTTTTCTGAAGAGGCAACAGGCAATCTTCTTTGTTGTGGAACGTCAGATTCTCCCCTTCCAATAACTCCATGGCAATGAAGCAACAATCGCCGTCCTGACCCACGTCAAAAATTGTTACGATATGGGGATGAATGAGATTTCCGGCAATACGAGCTTCTTCGAAGAACCGATTAACTATCGCTTTTACATCTTTCTTTTCATAGATCAGGTCGAATCTTCTCGTCTTGAGGGCCACTTGACGTGCAATCATCGGGTCTAAGGCTTTGAAAACCTCGCCCATGTTTCCCCGGCCCAAGGTTCCTAAAATTTCATAACGACCTATGAATCGCGGATCCGTTGTCTCCGGACGGTCTGAACTTTTTTCTGGAATTGGATTTCTCAATGATTTTCTTTGGTGAATTTCGTTTACAACTCATATTATAACGGAACGTAGATAATAATCAAAATTATGGCTACTTACATGCATGGCCATTACGACTTCCTTATCAGCTTTCAGGATAGTATAATGCTCCAGTGTGTTTTTTTGTGACGGTTAGAAAATTGTAAAACATCATCAAAGGAATTCAAATGTGCGAGTCCAAGGTGTATATAGTTCGAGACGGACGTGAAGAACTGATCATGGAGAGCGTCGACTTCCTCAAACCTGATGGAGAGAAGATATTGATCAGAAGCATCTTCGGGGAACAATCGGAATTGAATGCCCGACTTCTGGAGATGAATCTAACAGCCCATAAAATAGTTTTGCAAGCTTTATGAACCCGGAAACCCGGAATTAAACCGAACCGATGCGGTATGAGACCGCATGCGTGAGCTTGGAGCGATTTTCATGGAGGCGGTTATCGTCCTAAATGCCGGTTACGAATTCATGGGATTAGTTTCCTGGCAAAGAGCAATGACTCTGTTGTTTAACGGCAAAGTAGAAATCGTCAAAGAAAGCAGCCGCACAATCAGAACCGTTTCTCAGACGTTTCGCGTTCCTGCCATTATTCGATTAATCAAATTTATCCGCAAAATTTACCGCCGAGAAGTGCCTTACTCCAGAAAAAATATTCTCATTCGTGATGCGTACACCTGCCAATATTGCGGTAATGAATTTAATTCCAATGAGCTGACCATAGATCACATCGTACCGAAAGTTCAGGACGGCGCAAATGATTGGACCAACATAGTTGCATGCTGCAGGGCATGTAATGTGAGGAAAGGGGGAAGAACCCCTCGTCAAGCAGGTATGCAGCTCGTGAGAAAACCATTCAAGCCCACGATTATGGAATTTATCAATCTTTACCTTAAGCGAAGATTTGGAATGGGACTTTCGGAGTTGCTTGACTGAGCTGTATCCTGAATGAACAGCGATCAAAAGGCAGTATTTGAAATGATGTTCGCTAAATGAGAAAAGCGCGGATTTTTTCATTGACAGAAAAAATCCCTGTGATATGAGAAGTCGCACTTCTCAACATACTTTTCCATCCCAGTGGAACACACGTAAAACGGCCATTTAGATGCCGTTTTTCGTGCTTATACGGTCAGTAACTTTTCTTCCCAGTTATCGCATCCGGACTCCATCATGGAACGTGACCCGAATCCGTGCGCTAAATCTTTAAACTCCAAGTCCAATTCATTGTCAAGTATTTTTTTGAACTATTTTAGCTAGATCAGTTGGTTTCGATACTTAATTTGTAAGATCTTCTGATGCAGTTTATTAGGTTTTCACTCTGATCAAGATTAGTGCGTCATTGCAGCTTCTCTATGCCTGTTTATTCGATACAGTTTGAAACGGGGGGGCGTTCCTGCTTCGGGGATCTCAGAAATTACAAACCCTCGGTTTGAAAAGCCGGTAAGCAGACTTGAAAATTGCGAAGAATGCTTGTCGTCGTAGAAGACGTACACGTTTTTATCTCGTTTAATAAGTTCGTTCAATCCTTGAAAATCACTCACCCATATTTCATGATCAGGGACTCCCGATCTCACCAGAGACACCGTCTCACAGCCGGACAAATAATGGATGACGCGAGAACTCGTCGTTAGAACCACGCAACCGCTGCTCTGCTTTTTCAGATATTCTGAAGCTCTGAAAAACGGAACGCTTTTCACCGATTCCGCGCCATTAATCTCGATGGGAGTACGAGCCGAAACAATTGGTACGATATCGTGCAAACCGTTCGATAATGCCAAAAATGCGATGGATCCAACGACAATCTTGGATCCTATCTTGTTATCGGTCCTTTTTTTCAGAAAGGGCACTACCGATTCGGCCACGGCGAGAAATAAAAACAAGAGCATAATTGGAATCATAAAAATGAGATAACGATCACCGGGAGAGGACAAAAGTAATCCAAAAAACTGTATAGCCACTAAGGGAACGAGAAAGCGATCACCTCTCCGGAATGCGGCAACCGCTCCAAGCAGGAGGATTGCAGGCAAAATAAATTCGATAATGCCCGTCTTTATATTCAACCCGGTAATCGCAGTGGTTATTTCAGGAAAATAGCCGATAAAAGCATCCCAAATAGTACGTAACTGGTCCCCGATAGACCTGTTGAATACCGCGTTAAAGTAGGTTCCTTCCGAACCCGATTTCGGAAAAGTCGCTTTAACGTAAAGCCAAGCAAGATACGGAGCGTAGCCCAACAACAAGTAAAGACCTGGGATCAGGAATTTTGCGAGTCTATGCTGAAAGTGAAAACCGGATACTAAGAAAATGAAGCCGGCAATCGGAAGGCCGATACCGTTGATCCTGATTACTCCCGCAAATCCGAACAAGATGCCGGACAGCATAATGAGCATGATGCCGGTACCTGTCCGTAATATTTTTTGAGAGGCCGAAATAAGGGCTACAATGGAAGCTAGACTGGCGGCGGCAAACAGAACGTCAGCCAAGATCATGGTGGAGTTGGATACCAGTGTGTAATTGATGGCGAAAAGCGTTCCAAATATCAAAGCTCCGTTTTGTCCGAGCAATCTCTTAAACAGAAGATATGCCGAAAAAACCGTGACTAGACCCGCAACGGCCATGGCTATTCTGTATGTCAAAAATCCCGGTCCAAGCAACGAAATGAAACCTGCCAGATATAAAGGCAACCCGGGGGGAACCAAAGTGTGCGGTTCGCCGTTGAAGGTGTAAGTGCCTGTATTATGGATTGATTCAGCCAGAGAAATATACAAAGCGCTGTCGGGAACTGCATGCCATGAGGAATTTACAAGTAACGCATAAAGAGAAATGACTGTAATGCTGATGGGTAAAATCAGCCGGGAATGGGAAGAATTCGGCAGCAGATTTCCTATCGGAGCGTAAACTGCAGCAATGTCCACTGATGACGCTTTTTTGCTCATAATTGCGTGTACCGAAAAATGACACCTTGCGTTGATGCAATCAACTGCAGCAATTTCCTTTTATCGGATTAGAGCCCTGTTGTATACTCATTGAACATCCTGAGTAAAAAGCGGTTGTGAATTAATTGCGATTTCCGGAAGTAAAAGTGCTTGATGTAATCGGATTTGGTTCCCTCAACATTGATGAATTTTGGGATGTTCCCCACAGCTTTTGCGTCGAGCAGGATCTCCGTCCCGGTTCGGAATATGTAAAAGATAGTGTCTGGTTTTCGCGGGCCTACTCGTTGCTCCAGGCTGTTGGAATCAATAATGGAGTCTCTCCTGGGGGATCTGCTGCAAACACGGTGGCAGCCCTGTACAGAATGGGATACAGAACTGGTTTCGCAGGATGTTCCGGGCGGCACGATGCGCACCTCATTGACTTAAAAGACCTAGGCAATCCCGATGACGTTAGAATCAGATTTTCCGAAATACCGTCAGGTAGGTGTTTGTCGATTACCGATCGGGACGATATGAGCAAAGATAGAGTTCTTGTCATAGCTCCGAACGCAAATGATTATGCGGCAGAAATGGAGCTTGATTACGGCTACTTTGCTCAGTCAAGATGGATCCACTTAACATCCTTTGTTTCTCATCAAGTCTTGTCGAAACAAATCGAATTACTTGAAAGCGATTTGGTAGGGGTAAACATAAGTTTTGATCCCGGAGTAGTATACTGCAGTCGAGGGATCGACGCCCTAATGGCGATACTTCAACGGACGACGGTTCTTTTCATAACTGAAGAAGAATTGGATCTACTGGTGCCCCTGGTTGACATCGAGAACAAAATATCGAAGCTTCAGGAGATCGGCGTCGCGTTGGTGGTGATTAAAAAGGGTGAACGCGGCTTGGAATGCAGAGCGGGAACGCAAAAATTTGTACAACCTGCAGCTCTCCCCAGGAAGATAATCGATCGCACGGGAGCCGGTGATGTTGTTGCTGCAGGATTCATCGCCGGCTTACTTGAAAATCTAACATTACAGTCGTGTTTGCGATTTGCAGTTGAAGCGGCTTCCCTCAGTATAGAAAATTACGGCAGAAAGAGTTATCCGGAGAGGTCTTTTCGGAAGAAGATGATGGAACAGTTTTTAAATCACACTCGATAGCAGAGGTTCAAAATGGATCGTATCGCACCAAAGGTCTTCGTCACGGATTGTGAAGGTCCCATTACCAAAAATGACAACGCTGCCGAACTCTGTGAATCCTTCATTCCACAAGGAGATATTTTTTTCCGAAAAATCAGTTTGTATGATGACTACCTTGCAGAGATTGCTAAAAAACCTCAGTACAAGGCCGGGGACACTTTAAAGCTGATATTACCTTTTTTTAAAGCTTTCGGAGTCACCAATCGGACCATGTCCAAGTTTTCGCGCCGAAATATTCTGATGATTCCTTATGCGGACAGCGTGTTGAGAGATATTCAAGAATCAGTTCCAACGTATATTGTAAGCACAAGTTACGCCCACTACATTACTGCCGTTTGTGATCTCATCGGTTTTCCATTCCAGAATACGTACTCAACCATGGTCAATATCGATGAGTACGAATTACCTGAGGCTGAAAGAAATGAATTAAAAGACCTCCATCAACAGATAATGAACCTGCCCGATTTTAAACTACCGGCCTCCTGTATTCTTGCGGATATAGCGGACCAGGATCGCTCGGTTATTGAAATTTTGGACAAACTTTTTTGGGAAGAATTGCCGAACATGTCCATTTTCAAAATAATTGAAGATGTCAATCCGGTAGGGGGAAAGCAAAAAGCCGAAGCTGTACAGAGAATCATCGAAATAGAAGAAACCACAATTGAAAACATCATGTATGTTGGAGACAGCATCACGGACGTTGAAGCATTCAGGCTCGTTAAAGCCGGAGGCGGACTTGCTCTTTCATTTAACGGCAATGATTGGGCGGTCCGAGAAGCTTCGTTTGCCATTACCGCGCGAAACGCTTTGCCAATGAGCTGGTTATGTTCACTATTTATAAATCACGGGACTGCAGGTTTTGAAGATCTCAGTATGAATGCGTTGCAACCGGGAATCATGGAAGAAGTGACCAAGCTGAGTACGATGGTGAGGAAAACCGTACGGACCGAAAAAATAGGTGCTCTCGGTTGATATTAAACCTTGTTTTCACCAGATATAAGGTACGAATCTCCAGGTACGGCTACTGTATTCCGTGTAGCCGGGATAATGAGTATTGAGCAATTGCTCTTCTTTAATAGCCTTAATTACATACAAAATAGAGCAAATCAGCCACGGGAGAAATCCCCATCGAGTACCAAAAATTAAGGCGTACCCTGCTAAAGTAAGTATCACCGCCGTGTACATTGGATGACGCACGTAACGGTAAACTCCGTCTTGTACGAGACTTCCGCTCCGTCGAGGAGCTGCAAAAACCCGGAAATTTCTCCCAAGTGCCTTTTTACTTAGGTAACCCGTTAGGGCGCCTATGAAGAAAATTATCGCTCCAATAGTCTTCTGTATGGCGGGATCAACCAAGAATCTGTCGGAATCTATAGGTGAAACGATTAATGTTAGGAATGCACTTACGATGTACCCGACTGAAATCCCCCTGTAATCTTTCCCCCGGCGATTTGGGTCTTTATGGGATCTTGTGAGGCTAAACGGGCCGGAGTTGTCGGTTCCACGTTCGAGGAGGATATGATACAGGATTCCCCAATTTAGGTTGTAAACAGTCGTAAATCCAAGCTTCCTCAGCATAACGGCAACATTCGGCGACCGGTGACCCGAAAAACATGCAACAAGGACCGGTTTATTCTTGGATCTGCTTCCAGCTGCGGCCTCAATTCCCGAACCCCATGGGAAGTTCTCGGCATTCTGCATGTGATTCCATGAAAACTCCGCCTTTGTACGCACATCGACGATCCAGGTATCCTCAGGCAAAGTGTTGAGCTTCCATGGTGGAATCGATTTTGCCCCGGCAGCAAGGGTCAATAGATCTCCGCCGAATATCAGCCCGACCAAGTGTAAGTTTGCCCGAGAATCTTCGGGAGAACCTTCTTTCATTAGTTGTCGGAGCATGACCCACGTCTGAATGGAATAGAGAGCAAAAAATATGAACCAAAAAAACCAACCTGCATTGCTGCCCGTGTAGATACAGAAACCCGCTATTCCCATGACAAGTGAAGTCGTCAATGGATGTATTAAATGAGATCCATGCACCCGAGTGAATATGTGGCCGTCGGAAATGGAAGGCATGAAAATAAAATATGCAGCAATCCCGAATGCTGAGATGATGAACAGAATGGCGGCTGGTATCGTGATTAAAAGAAAAATAATAAATAGAGGAATTGGAAATTCTTGCCCGGGGTCACCTGGGCTTACAAAACTTGCTATTACCGAAAAGAGAGCCGCTATATACACGAGTTTAGTTAGATGGCGACTCTCTTCCAGTCTTTCAAAGAAATTGAGAAAAATCTTGTATTTTGATTCCTTGATCGGCATGTCACACGGTTTTTATCAGCATATCGTTTGCCTGCATGAACCGAGGATTTCCATGAGATGTTCCGATCAGAAATTATTTATTACGCATTCTGCGGAGTTTCTTGAGTAAACGCTTACGAGCTGCCATTGCTTTTCTTTTCCGCTTCACACTGGGTTTTTCATAAGCGCGTCTTTTTTTTGTCTCGGTCAGGACTCCGGATTTCTGAACTTGCTTCTTAAATCTTCTTAACGCATTTTCGAATGGTTCATCTTCTTTGACATAAACTCCCGGCATTCAGTTAAGTCTCCTTTCTTCACTGATTGATAAAACTTTGGCCTTACGAAAAGGCATAGATGATGATGGAAACCACATCAATAAGACGAGACTCCACCACGCTTAATTTTGTTGCAAAGGAAGATACGGCTGCTCCCTTTCGGGAGCTTAAATGAATTCTATCTAGAATATATTGGCTGGAGTATCAAATCCCTTCCACCGATCGCTTCGGCTGGATAAGCCTTATCGAAGCGTCGTCAGGATCGTTCCGGTCTTTCGCGGAACGGCAAATTCGAGTAACTATTTATACTAACTTTAAGCAGAATTCGTGTCAAATAAAATTGCGTGGAAACTCGCTATTATCAGTTATTTCGCAGCTCGCTTAGACAATTCTTTCTGAACCTCAATATTCTGATATTTGTCCGGCTGCTCCAAATAATCCGAAATGACTTCCCACTCGTAGCTGTTCATAGCGTCTCTCAAAAGAGGCAACCCTAGAGTCCTAAAATCGACCAAACTTATGAGCTTCTTTCCTATGGCTGCAGCGGCTTGTTTGCCGCCTTGCTCCCTGTCTAAAACCACTGCAATGGTATCGCATTTCACGTCATGAAGATTCCTATTTGACGTTTCCATCCGAATCTGCTCAAGAGCTACCAGCTTGCTGTCAAATTTGGTAACGAGATCATCCACGAGCACTATATTTTCCGAATCCTTTAACTCACCTTCGAGTAATGAGTGTTCACCGTACGATTGTATCGTGGAGCGAAGTGCCTCAACCGATTTCACCCCTTCGATTTTACGTGTAAATCCTGCAGAAATATCGCCGCACACTGCCATCCCGGCACATAGCGGAACACCCGCCATTGCTATTCCAATAATCTTTGTGGTGCCGGGCGCCTCTTCTTTTACCATCTCGGCCATTGCTTCGCAGACGGTTCGGAAAACATTCGGAAAAGATATGAGTGGCCGGAGCTGAATGTAAACAGGGCTGTAGAGACCGGAAATCAAATTCCAACCTTCAGGTTTATCTCGATAGAAGGTCCGAATCATTCGATTCGAG
Organism: uncultured Syntrophaceae bacterium; assembly: GCA_964613745.1. Classification (GTDB taxonomy): domain Bacteria; phylum Desulfobacterota; class Desulfomonilia; order Desulfomonilales; family Desulfomonilaceae; genus CAZTJA01. Next base: position 5,549 of record CAZTJA010000070.1, on the reverse strand, counting down.
TAGAGCATTTCAACGATGCGACGCGCCAATTCTTCTTTTCGCTTATTCCATGTCATTGAATTCACCATTATCCAATAATGAGTAAGAAACTCTTAGCCTGATTAGCATTTGGATACAATAACGGATTTACTGTAAACGTTCGCCTTGACGCAAAATTTTCGGTTTAGTAACGTGATCCAGTTAAAGTGTCCCAATTCTGGGAGAACAAAAATGCTGCATGACAAGAATTTTCTCGTAATCGGTGCCCGAGCGGGCGGATATGGAGCCTCTATCGCTGAAGCGGCGGTTTCAGCCGGGGCAAAAGTGTTCGGCACCACTCTACATCCCGAAGACCCTCGAGAAGCTGGTTTTTTTGAGGGTATCGGGGCTGAAATGATCGATATACCTTTGCGTTATCATAGTGATCACAGGGATCGTGTGTTTTCGGATTTGAACAACATTCAAGAATGGTTGATTGAAAAAGGTGTGCATCGGCTCGATGCGGTCATTCATACGGTTGCAGGGGGATTTCCGCGGCAACCTTCAGTAATGAAGGCAGTGGGAGATATTCTCAAAGGTAATCAAACATTTTCTGATCTAGCCACTGCGGTAAAGCGAAACGTCTATTATGTAAATGCTCGATCATTCGATGATACCATTTCAGGTCTGAAGAGGATCACGGACCTGGACACGCAATTTTTGGCGCTGACTTATAGAGGAAAGCTCCCTTATTTCATCTTCGATACAAAGAAGCATCTTGAAAATTTGGCGCTTCGAAGGGCTAAAAGAGGATACCGTACATTAGTGGCTGCTTTACCAGAGGCTTGGACACAATCGTCACAGTTCTTCACAGGTATCGAAGTGGCGGTGGTCCATAATTACCTCACTGAACTGAAATTCAACTCACGTTTATCGGACGAAATGAGACCCTGCTATGATCAAATGGAGATCGGTCTTAAAGAATTGGCCGGATGGGACTCACTTCTCATGGTGGTGAAGGAATTTCTCGATCAGAATTGGCGGGAGATAACCCAGACCAAAGCTCTTGGCCGCCTCAATGAAATTGTCCAGGGATTCTACGGTAACTTGAGACGAATCGGCACATTTTCCGTACTCAGAAAGGGTGTTGAAATTATTTCGGAATTCGTGAGAGACGCATCCGGAAAGTTGGTCATACAGGAATTTTTGAAGTCAGGTAAATACAATCCAGGTGATGTCAGACAAGTATATTATCGCGATTTAACCGGGGTTACCGAAATCGATGTCGCTGAAAGCATTCCTCCACCCCAAAAAAAAGCATCAATAAATCGGAAGTGGTTATGTTTCGACAGGGATGAAATCAGAGAAACACTTTCAATGTACGGAGAAAATTTTCTCTTCCTCGACAGAGTTGTCATGGAAGACGGCGACATATATGACGGATTCATGGGCTACGCCAGGTATACAATTCCAACCCCGGAGCAAAACCCTATATTAAAAGATCATTTTGTAGGCATGCCATTGTTTGGCGGCCATTTACAAATGGAAGCCGTTGCACAGTTCGGCACATTTATGATGTTAAAGAAACTTACCGATAAGAAGATGGTTCCTATTTTGACGGGTACGGAATTTCCGGATTTAAACACGATGGCACCTCCCGGAGAGACTTTAACCATAATGGGAGTAATCAGAATGCCGGAAAAACGGAATCTGGCACTCAATGCCTACGTGGAAAACCGTTACGCTCGGTCAAAGGGAGTAATTCGTGGAATGATTCTCAATGACCGTGTGGTGAAGAAGATGATGTCGTCCTTCGGCGGCGATGAAGATGATTAATCGCTTGAATTATTGTGCAAATTTGACTTGACCTAAATCCGATTCAATCGGAAACTAGATATTATTAATTATTGCCGGCAAAGATATGGATCAAACCGGATTGATAAATCAATTGAAATGGGACCTGAGCCGATCTGAGGCTAAGGTCAAGAATTTAGCCGGTCTTCTTAAAGGAGTCGGAAGCAAGCGCATTCTCGTTCTATGCCATAATAACCCGGATCCGGACAGCATAGCCGGGGCCTACGGTTTTTCAAATCTGTTGGCAAAAAAGTTCGGAATCAAATCGGACATTGGATATGGGGGCGTAATAAGCAGGGCTGAAAACAAGGCTATGGTTCAGAGGCTGCGGATAAAAATGAATCGCCTCGCCAAGCTTAACTCTTCGGATTATCACGGTGTAGCACTCATCGATGCCCAGCCTGGAACCGGAAACAATCTCCTATATTCTAAAGATGCAAGTCCTCTTATTGTAATTGATCATCATCCGCTTCGAAAGGCATCTCTCCATGCGGCTTTTCATGACATCAGACCTGGATGCGGAGCAACATCCACCATTATCACGGAATATCTACTTTCGGCAGGTATGATTCCCACGCGATCCATGGCAAATGCTCTGCTGTACGGCATTAAAGCGGACACGAATTCTCTCACTCGCGGAGCCGTGAAAGCCGATTTGAATGCCTTTACCTATCTTTCCACACTCACGAACCCGAAAGTGATCGCTCTTATCGAGAGACCGGCTCTATCTTTAAACTACTTCGAAGACTATTTGTGTGGGCTAAGTCAAACTACGATCTACAGGGATGTCGCGGTTTCATGCCTCGGAGAAATCCACTCGGAATCAATCATCCCGGAGCTCGCCGACCTTTTGTTACGGCTCGAAGGAACTGCATGGTCCCTGTGCATGGGCTACAAGGGTGATGAATTCGTCCTGTCACTGCGTTCCACTTCACGAACTTACAGAGCAGGTGTGGTCCTCAGACGAATTATAGGTCGACTTGGGTCGGCAGGCGGGCACAAAGAAATGGCCGGCGGTTTGATTCCATTAGGAGGAATGAGCACTATAGACAGACAAGAACTTCCGTCCAAGTTAATCAAGCGGTTTCTCAAACAAATAAAACGTGAAGGATGTCAACCTCGTAAGGTGAGTGAAATACTCCACAGCCGTCATGAATCCCACAGGATTAATCGATTGGGACCGACGGTTACAACACGCCCATCGTGACTAAATCCACCTGATTCACACAATAATTGGGAATCTCCCCCCTCTTGTGTCTGTTAATATTGGCTGCAACAATTTGAGCAATATCTCGATAATTCCGTCGGGTAGCTCCGCCAATATGGGGGGTGGCTATGACGTTCGGCAATGATAATAGTGGATTGTCCTCAGTCGTGGGTTCAACGGCAAAAACGTCCAGTCCGGCACCCGCAAGTTTCCCTGTCTTCAAAGCATCGTACAAATCGGACTCATTTACCACTGGGCCTCGAGAAACATTAATGAAGTAAGATCCGTGAGGCATCACCGAAAAAACACTCTTGTCGAATATTCCTCTCGTAATTTCATTGAGAACGATCGTGGAAATAACGAAATCAGCTTGCCGCGATAATTCGTGCAGTTTGTCCAACGTTTCCAGGCGTGAAATTCCGAGTTGTTCTTGGAGTTCGGGAGACGGCGTCCTTTTTATGGCCATTATCTTCATGCCGAAAGCTTTAAGCCTCATAGCCAGGGCTGTTCCGACATTTCCCAATCCAACGATCAATGCGGTGCCGCCGATCAGGGTGTCCCCGGAGGGCCATCCCCATTTATCTAATTGAAAAGCACTGAAACATTCTCTGATGCGCCTTGCGGCTGCAAGCATTAAGAGCACAGCGTGTTCGGCGGTAGAATCGGCATTGACGGTTTTATCCGCCGGAACATTGCAAACAAGTATTCCTCGTGCAGTAGCGAGAGGTATATCTACACCCTCGAGACCCACTCCCCACTGGTGAATCAAACGTGCACGAGTATTCTCGATCAACTCGGTTTCCAATTTGTGCATGGTCGGGATGATTACATCACTTGCAACCCCGATCTCCACTACCTTGTCGGTTGGGCAATTTTGAACGTCGTCATCCGGCAATAGAGGCGTCAGTTCTTCTTTGCAATCGGGAAAAGCTTTTCCACAGATTAGAATTTTCATGTGAGACCTACATGCTTTTCGTCATAAAAAGAAGTACTATAGTCAAGGTGGCAGACAAAGATCAAACAGGAATTCGTCGGAATAGAAAAACTTTCGTATCGAGACATTTGAAGCATTCTCATTTCCAATTCGAATCTAAATGCCGAAGCGGGTGAAACAAAAATGGAATATTATAAAGCTCTGACAAAAGACGGTCGACCTTGGACCCCATCATATAGCGTTTCTGTCGATCGGGACAAATGTTCAGGTTGTGGATTGTGCGTCGATGTATGTTCAAGGAATGTATACGAGATGATTGATCTGGGCGATCGCATGGTTGCCGATAATCCTCGTGCATACGACTGCGTTGGAGACGGTTCGTGCAGCAAGGTTTGTCCCACAGATGCCCTCAATTGAGCACCCAGACCAATGCCCGGCGTGTCCGGGGTTGCTGAAGGTGACGTAAAAACTTCCGCAGAACATGAGCCTAATCACGATGCTCAAACGCTAAACCTTAAGATTGAAGGCATGACCTGAGTAGGATGTGAATCACGCGCCGTGAGCGCGGTTTGGCAGCTGGATGGGATAGTGGATGTGCAGGCAAGCTACGCGGATAAGCACATGACCGTAAAATTTAATGAAGATATTGTTGATGAATCAAAGATACTATCGGTCATTGAGAATGCTCGGTTCCTTGTCGAAAAAGAATAAACCCAATTATTTCAACACCCCTGTGGTGAAATGAGGATCACACGAAACGAATTGGTTAATGGTTTAGGAATTATTGAGCAGGCTATGTATTCCCGTCGGGAACACGATACTTCAGTTATATTCAATTGGGGTGGCTCACGGATCGGGTGACGAGGACATCAGCGCTAAGGGAATTTATGGACCACCTTTCGCCCACAACGAAGAATTTTAAACGTTAATTGACCAACTTGAATGTCGTGATCGCAAGGCTGTTCTTGGAGCTCCCCGTTGTCATTGCGTTTTAACTAAATCCGGACCGAACTCAACGAGTACACTGCAGCCCTTGTCGTCAATCACCGATATGCTTCTGTTTCGCAGCGGCTTTGGAACTAGCTGTGCAATGTCGAATGTAACCGTTATAGGGTTAGCTTCGGACTTGCTGTTTAGAACCATCGTGCCTTTACAATTCCAGGGCCAAAGCAATCCATCATCCGACAGGTTGAGGCCGCTCAGAAAAAAATCTGAACTGGGGGAAAATCTCATTTCCAGCTCATTGGTGTTTGGGGGAAGCTCAATGGCAATTCTGGATTTGGCACTCTTTTCCAGATCTATGCGACGGATGGTCTGTGTTACCTCTGAATCAGAAAAGAAGATGATGTCGATAAATGAATTCTGATGAATTTCACTGAGCTGAAGAATTAATTGGTTGCCGTCACATGGCTTCTGTATCTTGAGCCTCAAGTTGTACAGCTCAGATACCGGTATCTGTCCATTGACGGCGACCTGGTATGATTTTCTCTGAGCGCTGATTGGTGAGAATCGGTATTGGGGCAAGCTGATCCACCATTTTTCCGGATTGTTTCCTTGCAAACCCGGCAGCGAGATCAGTGGGTTGTAAAAGACACC
>CAZTJA010000069.1:0-15853 GCA_964613745.1 uncultured Syntrophaceae bacterium | reverse complement strand
ATCCATGGGATAACTAAGGAACTCGTAAGCAAACAGAAAAGCGGAAAGGAGTGCGCCGGAAACGCTGAAGAGGAAAGGTCCTATACCTGGAAGCACGAGAAGCAAAAGCGAACCGACCAACAGAGCCAAGTACAATCCCAATATTTTAAAAGAATGCCGGATTGCCCGAGAAGAGTCTCTAATCAATCCTATGATCGTGAAGGGAGTATCGGAAAAGGTGCCGTATTCTATTTGTTCTGTCTTTTGGGAAATTAGATCACTAAAAGGTGCGGCAATTGCTGCTGCCAATCGATTAAAAAAGAAAAAAAAGATGATAATCAAGAGAAGTCCCATTATGACGATTGCAGCATAATAGAGCGCAAGAAAGTACCAGGCATGATCCGGTTGTACGGTGAAATACCGAAAAAAGAGATAATACAGAGCCCAGTATGCAATCGCCAATATTGTCGTGCTGATCATCAGGGGAGCTGCGGCATATTTCCATAAATTCCGGTGTGATTTCAAGAATCGGGCACCCAAGAGAATATAAAATGGAGCGGTAATTCTCATGTCACCGGACCTAAGGCATTCTAGTTCTAATAAGGTTCACAACTTCCCCGTCTCTGGGAAATCGATGTTGATTTTTTTTCGAAAACACAAGCTTACCCTCAAACTCAATCTCAAATATTCCTCCGCTTGAGCGGACCAGCTCAGACTTCAAACCAAGTTGCTGTTCAAGCTCTTCCGCCAGACCGGCGGCTCTAGGTTCATAATTTCACATGCCGCAGTAAGTAATCTTGCATAAATCCATTACGCAACCTCCAAAATCAAAAAAATACGTGCTGAATTAGAAATTCTACCGAATCCGAGGTCTTACCTATTTAAATTCTATTACTTCCATCTTAAGCTTTCCCATTATTTTGAAAAGAGTAGGCGCCTCATCAGAAGAATCGCCGGCTGAAATTTTTATATGCGTAGCATCTGATGGAATCTGGTTCAGTGTGGGATCTATAGAAATCCATCCGTCGAGATATGATTCAGCCCACGCATGGTACATGAACCCGTTACCCTCCGAATATACTAAACCGGTGATCACACGGGTAGGAATATTCTGCGATCGGGCCATGGCCGTATACAAGTTCGCATGAGCTTGACATTCCCCCTCTCTTGATCGCAGCACCGTAAGCGCAGTAAATGAATCCTGCATTTTGCTCCGTATGTTGGAAGCGGTCCATTTCACCAGTCTGGAGATTTTATCGAAAGGAGCATTTGTGCCTTTAAGAATCTTGTTGGCGTGATCAATTATCTCGGGGTGACTGGATTGTATGGTCATAGACGGGGCCAGGTATTGATCGAGGTTTGTTTGTGCCATTAAGTCACTGGATCGTTTTTTCAGCTCCTTGATGTCCTCAATACCAACCGTCAACTTAAAGTCTTTCGATTCTTCATCAGCTTTGACAAGCTTTTGCCTGTGATCTTCAGGAATAAGCTTGGAATCTATTCCGCTCATTTGTACTTTGAGAAACTTCAGTTTTTCGGGATGAGGCAACGGCTTCGAAATCTTGATAAGGCTAAAGTCCAGAATCAGGTCTTTACCTGCCGTTTTTTTTTCCAGAAACTTTTTGACGGTGGCCTCGTCTTCCAGAATTGTGATAAGAGCTCCATCCAACGTCTTTTCAAGAACGGTTCGCCCTTTATTATCAAGCCACGATTTCACGACCGATTTCCCATAATTGTTTGTAACACTCCAGACTGCGCCTTCAGGGCCGGGACTGCCTTTGACCGAGGCAATTGTCTGCTCAACATTTTCTAATCCCTGCTTTTCAGGATTGAACACTCCGAATGTGTATTTTTTTCCATCTTGTATTCCCCTCAAAGCAGGCATGAGTGAAATAGCACTAGTATGATAAATCTTTTCCTGGAGAGGATATTCACGGACCAGCTTCTCCCCTTCGACGTCTATTTCAAGGATGAATAAGTCGGCCTGAGACTTGCCTGTCATATGCAATTTCTTGTCGTTCATTTTGACGTCGGATTCGAAGGATACAAGGCTGAGGTCGGGCCGGACATGAACCTTCTCCTGCATTGAAATTTCGTTTGTTTTTTTCATGGCAGTGAGCCTCATTTGAGACTCATTTGAAATGACGAAATTTTCACCGGAATTCTCAATCTTGAAATGGCTGTAACCCACTTTGTCTTCCTGAAAATACATGCCGTACCATGCTTCTTTAAAGGCCAGCTTATCTATTGTACCAGCTCCTTTAGCCAAAACTGCCGGATCGGGCGCGCTTTCGGTGATGTTGTGTATGAAGCATGATGAAAGAAAACTGCAAACAATCAAAAGAAGAAATGATCGGAGTGTTGTTCTGAAGTAGAAAGCGAATCTGACGCTCAAGAATACCCCACAGCAATGGTTCTGGCCTACTATCAGGGTCCCGTTTGCATTCCTTAATTGAGAACCGGACACAATCAGAATAGCTGATCCATCCGTAATTATCAAAGACATCGCAGGAAACCCTATATGCCTGTTTAAATCATGGGTCGCGTTGTTGACTTCAACCCAACTCTCGTCTAACTTTGTTTGGTTGAAACATAGGTACCCTTGATCACTCAGCCGCTTTCCTCAGACGGAGGTTTCTATACTCATGGATTTCAAAAACACGCTCAATTTACCTAAAACGTCGTTTCCGATGAAAGCCAATCTCCCCAAACGTGAACCTGAAATACTTCAAAAATGGGAGACCGAACAAACATACAAGCGGATTCTAGAATTGAGTCGCGGACGCACCAAGTACATTTTGCACGATGGACCTCCCTACGCTAACGGGCACATACATCTGGGTACGGCACTCAACAAGATTTTGAAAGACATGATTGTGAAGTCTCGCTTTATGGCCGGATACGATTCCGATTACGTTCCCGGATGGGATTGCCACGGCTTGCCTATAGAACATCAAGTGGACAAAGAGTTGGGGTCCAAGAAAGCTCAAATGTCGGCTGTTCAGGTTCGTCGGCAATGCAGAAAATACGCCGAGAAATTCATACAAATCCAGAAAGAGGAGTTTAAGCGACTTGGTGTTTTTGGTGAATGGGATGACCCTTACCTGACCATGAACTATCGATATCAAGCTATTATTGCTCGAGAATTGGGGAATTTCTTCCAAACGGGAGCCGTATATAGGGGAAAGAAGCCGGTCTACTGGTGTTCCTCATGTGTGACGGCACTAGCTGAGGCAGAAGTTGAGTACGCGGATTCTTCCGCTCCTTCTATTTATGTCCGGTTCCGAGCGGTAGATGACTTTTCGAGTAAAATTGAAGGTATTCAAGGCCAGGACGTCTACGTAGTTATTTGGACGACGACTCCATGGACTATTCCTGCAAACCTCGCCATAGCACTACATCCTGATGAATCCTACGCAGCAGTGCTGGTTAAGGACACAATTTATATTCTCGCAGAACGACTCGTTCCGATCAGCATGGAGGCCTTTTCCTTTAGTGACTACAAGATAATCTCTACTTTCAAGGGCAGCACATTGGAAGGCTTGCATTGCAAGCATCCACTCTATGACCGAAATTCTCAAATCATAAATGCTCCATTCGTCACTCTGGATACGGGAACCGGCTGCGTTCACATAGCGCCGGGGCATGGTCAAGAGGACTATGAAGTCGGCCTTAAGTACGGCATCGAAGTGTATGCCCCCGTAAACGATCGCGGCATATTCACCAATGAAGTTGATCATTTTGCAGGTAAATTCGTATTTGATGCAAACAAAGACATTATTGCAAAGCTGGACGAAATGGGAGCGCTCTTAGGGTCGGAGACAATGCAGCATAGCTACCCTCATTGTTGGCGCTGCAAGAAACCCGTCATTTTCAGAGCTACGCATCAATGGTTCATCTCTATGGAGAAAACCGGCCTGAGAAAAAACGCTCTCAAGAATATTGATTCGGTTACGTGGATTCCAAGATGGGGCCGCGACAGAATTTACGGAATGATCGAACATCGTCCGGACTGGTGCATATCACGACAGCGGAGCTGGGGGGTGCCTATCACCGCTCTTAGGTGCGCAGATTGTGACGAGGTGTTTGCTCCACCTGAGCTTTTTGACAAGGCCGTTTCATTATTCGAAGAGAAAGGTGCCGACATTTGGTTCGAAGCTGATGCAGTCGACCTGCTCCCACCTGGTGCAAAATGCTCTAAGTGCAATGGATCATCTTTTGTAAAGGAAACGGACATTCTTGATGTTTGGTTTGATTCGGGGGTAAGTTGGGCGGCCGTTTGCGAAGAAAGACCCAACCTCAAATATCCTTGCGATATGTATCTCGAAGGTTCAGATCAACATAGAGGCTGGTTTCACAGCGCTCTTTTGACTTCAACAGGCACAAGGGGAAAGGCTCCTTATGGCAGCGTTTTAACCCACGGATTCGTTGTTGACGGTCAAGGCAAAAAGATGTCCAAATCACTGGGAAACGTGATTCAACCACAGGAGATTATTGGTAAATTCGGGGCCGATATTTTGAGACTTTGGGTGTCGGCTGAAGACTACAGAGATGATATCCGGATTTCTCCGGAGATACTCGACAGACTTTCCGAAGCTTATCGTAGGATCCGAAACACATGCAGATTCCTGCTGGGGAATTTATCGGATTTTGATCCCAACAAGGATGCATTAGCGGCCAAAGACATGTTGGACTTGGATCTATTCGCTTTAGATCGCTTAAATTCGATAATCCGGCGAGTCACGAATGCGTACGAAGAATTTGAGTTCCACGTCGTTTTTCATACTTTGTATAACTACTGTACGGTAGATCTCTCGTCCCTGTATCTGGACATCATTAAGGATCGTTTATACGTTGAGAAGACCGATGGTTTGATCCGCAGGTCCGCACAAACCGCCCTGTACAAGATACTATCCGCCCTGGTCCGGTTAATGGCTCCTATACTTACGTTTACATCTGAAGAAATCTGGTCTGCATTTTCGAAAGACGACAATGGGATTGGAGTACACGGAACGGGATTTCCAGAACCGGATTCCAGCTTTGAACTTTCTAGTGAAAAGCGAAACGACTGGGATAAGTTGCTTGTTTTGAGAAGCAGTGTTTCCAAAGCTTTGGAGGAAGCTAGAGCTTCAAAGCTAATAGGCTCTTCATTGGAAGCAAAATTACTGATTGAGGCTCCCGCGGATTTTATAAACATCATACATCAGACTCGTGATCCCGAAGGCTTTTTCATCGTGTCACAATTGGAACTGAGGCAGATTGATTCGACCGAAGTATCTGAAGATGTGCCGTATCGTGTTACGGTTCAAAGAGCCGACGGATCAAAATGTCCCCGATGTTGGATGTGGAAAATGGATGCCGGGACCAACGAGAGGATTCCGGAAGTGTGCCCAAGATGTGCCGGCGTGCTTATTGAATCAGGTTTCACCGAACAGGGGCAGGACTGAGGATCCGCCGGTCAATGAGAAAGTACCGGCTTTTCGTTTCTATTGCACTTTCAGTAATAGTTCTGGATCAATTGTCTAAGTTCTTCGTAGTGTCCAGGATTGGACTCAATGACGGATTTGCTTGGATTCAGGGATGGTTCAATATCGTACATGTGAGAAACCCTGGAGCGGCATTCGGGTTTCTCTCGGAATCCGGTTTCCTGGTTTCATATCTCTTCATCTTTATCTCTGTAACTGCTTTGCTTGCAATCCTTGTTCTTCTTTATAAATCCCAGGCCGAAAAACTTTTATTCATCTCAGGTCTGGGGTTTTTCTTCGGAGGAACATCGGGAAATCTCATTGATCGTCTTCTTCACGGCGAAGTAATAGATTTTTTGGATTTCCACATAGGAAATTATCATTGGCCCGCCTTCAATGTAGCTGATTCTGCTTTATGCCTTGCTGCAAGTCTCATCATTCTCAGTATGTATAAAGAAGCCTGATCGTTTCCCCTTTAACTCAGGAACTTTTTACGTTGCTACAATCACCTACTATGTAGTTGTATGTTCCTTTCAATTAATGCCGTTCTGCTAAATGCATGTGAATTAATATTTATGAAAGTACTCATAATTAGCACCAACAGGTGTAGACAGCCCATCCCAGTAATCCCTTACGGAGCTTCAATAGTAGCTCAGTCGGTTTCTGACAGCGGGCACGACGTAGATTTGCTGGATCTGACCTTCGATGACAATGCTCTGGATAGCTCCATTAAGAAAATTATAGATTTTCAGCCGGACGTCTTGGGCATTTCCATCAGAAATATTGATAACAACAATATTTTTGATACACAGACCTATTTCGAATTGGCGCGGAATATTATACTTCAGGCTCGCAGGCACTCCCCAGCTCATGTGGTCATTGGAGGAGCGGCTGTTCTGGTCATGCCGCAAGAGCTCCTCATGTACACGGAAGCTGATTCGGCCTGTGTTGGAGAAGGCACTTCAGTATTTCCCGAGTATTTGAAGCACTTGGACGGAAACTCATCGTCGAACGTAGTTCCGGGTATGATGGTTAAATCGGAGAACTTCGTTAGGTGCGGACCTACCCCAACCAAGCGCTTACCCCAAAATTCCGTGAGACCTGATTTCCGAAGGTGGATTAAACCTGAACAGTATTTATCTTTATCTGCTTCCGTTCCTATACGTACTAAGTCCGGATGCCCGTTCAACTGCATTTATTGCACATATGGGCTTGCGGAAGGTCGCGAATACCAAATTGCGCCTGTGCCCGATGTCATATCCACGATAACCAACCACATCGATTCAGGGTTAAACGATTTCGAATTCGTGGACAACGTTTTTAATTCACCTTACTCCCATGCACGTGAAATTTGTGTCGCCATAAAGCAGGCCGGTGTCAATGCTCGGTTCCAAAGCATGGAACTGAATCCCGCGTTTGTGGACGACCAACTCCTAAGGGTAATGGAAGCAGCTTCCTTCACCGGAATAGGGATTACGGCAGAAAGCTCATCAGACCAGGTACTAACGGGGCTCGGGAAAAATTATACTTTGAGACATTTGGAAACGTGTTCTCGAATTGTAGCTCAGCACGATATTCCGTGCTGCTGGATTTTCTTGCTTGGAGGTCCCGGCGAGACGGAAGACAGCGTCAAGAAAACACTAGATTTTGCTTCCAAGATCGTACGAAAGCATGATGCCGCATTTTTCAATATCGGTTTGAGAATATATCCGGGAACTCAACTTGAAACTCGGGCCAAAGACGAAGGTATAATTTCTCCCGGGCTCGATTCATTTCTGGATCCGGTTTTCTATGTCACCCCGGGCTTGAGCAAACATGTGATTAATGATCTGGTTGATCGAGCGGTCAGAGATAATCCAAATTTTATTTCATCCGATGAATTGCCTCTGGATCTATTACAATCGGTTTTAAAGATTTCCCACCGATTAGGAATGCGACCTCCTCTGTGGCGTTACACCGGTCAAATCCGACGAATATTGAAATTCCTAAGAATGTACAAATAATGACTGCGCACATTGCTTCAATCGGATTGGCTGTCCCAAAATTTTCCGCCACTCAGCTCCAGGCATCTACTTGGTTCGAGAATAATTATCGGGACAGTGTATCTCGAAGGAGTATCGCCTTCATAACAAGGCTCTTGAGACACCCCAGTATATCCAACAGGCATTTTGCAATAGAAGAAGCTGATGCCTTGCTAAATGAAAACAGAAATGATCGCATAGAAAGATTTACTGCCCAAGCCGTAAATCTAGCCGAAGAGGCGGTGCGATCGGCTGTCGGCAGAACCGATATTCGTTACGAGGAAATAAACGGTATACTGGTGAACACCTGTACGGGATATCTCTGCCCGGGATTATCAACTTACCTGTTGGAACGTTTAAATTTATCTCCTCAAGTGAAGTGTTTTGATCTGGTCGGTTCAGGATGCGGCGGATCTCTTCCAAATTTGCAGTTATGTTCTGCAATGGCGGAACAGACCAAAGGTATATACCTTCTTGTTTCAGTGGAGATATGTTCCGCAACTTTCCAGATTGGGGATTCTCCAAGCTTACTGGTTTCCAATGCCATTTTTTCAGACGGAGCGGCCGCTGCGGTTATCTGTGACCGAAAAGTAGGTGTGAAGGTTCTTGCCGGGGAAAGTCGGATGTATCCGGAATTTCGTGAAGATGTTCGATACGTACATGTAAATGGAGATCTTCATAATCAGCTGTCTTCTGATCTTCCCACAAAGGTCGGCAGCATTGCATCGTACTTTGTTACGGAATTCTTGGATAAGATGGGTCTTTGCAAAGATGAAATTACGGATTGGGTTATACATCCCGGAGGGCAACGCATAATAGACGAGATAAAGAAGCAGCTTGACCTGAAAGAGGAATTTTTAGAATCCAGCCGCAATGTTTTAAGAAAATATGGAAATATGTCTTCGCCTACGCTCTGGTTTGTACTCTCGGATTGTTTGGGGGATAATCCGCCTCCAAACAAATTGATTTTGATGCTCGGATTTGGTGCGGGAATGAGTGCTTACATCTCTTTGCTCAAGACATGATCCGCTTACACTTGCCTTAGCAGCCTGCGCGCCCAAGGACCGATATTCGGGGATTATGGTCGGGAACTTTCGACTTCATTAAGTGACTAATGGCGCAAGTACGTGTATAAGTCCGCGTACGGTATCCTATGGCTGGAATTCACTTTTTACTCAGAATTAAGAATGGCTCGGAAGTTATTTCGGAAGGAGTGTAGGATGTGGAATAGCCACTTCCGGTTTTCCTATGAAGTTTCCGCGTTCGTTATTGTCTTAGCTATCAGCTCTATATTTTTTTCCGTTCAGACATCCCTTGCGGCTAAGGACGAAAAAACCGCCTTTCCCAGGGATGCTCAACTAAAAACCGGCGATCTCTATGCTCTTGTAGTTGGATTATCAAAATACAAACATTCGGGGATTCCAAAGTTGGACTTGTCGGATAAAGACGCCAATTCTTTCGGCGATTTTCTGAAGGCCCAAAACGAGGTTTTCAAGGACACCAAAGTTACCTTTCTGCTAAACGATAAGGCCACAAAGCTCGAAATTGAAAAATATCTTTATTACACCTTACCAAAAACCGGAAAAGACGACACAGTGATATTGTTTTTCAGTGGCCATGGTGCATTCGATCCGATTCGACCAAATGATTTTCTTTTCTTACCGTACGATGCGGAACCTGATTTTCTTGGAACAACCGCAGTCAAAATGACCGGACTCGATTTTCTGAAGGGAGTATCCGCTGATCGGGTTCTCATAATTGCAGACGCCTGTTACGCCGGCGGCTTCACTGAGATGAAGGCCAAAGCTTTGGCTCCTTCGCTGGATTCATTCTTGCGAGAGGTCAGGAATTCTTCCGGCCGAGCGGTAATCACTTCCACAAAACCGGAGCAGCTGTCGTGGGAAGCTCCCGGGCTCAAAAACAGTGTGTTTACACACAATCTGTTGGAAGGTCTGAGGGGAAAAGCCGATAAAGATCAGGATGGCTTAATAACTCTGAATGAAGCTTACGAATATGCGTATTCAATGACTAAAGATCAGACCAAAGGCCATCAGCATCCTCAATTTGAGGGTAAAGTTGTCGGGGCGTTTCCGCTATCCTTTGTTGGTTCCAAAGTACCTCAATCCGAACTAAAGAGGATCGTTCTTAAGAGTGCTCTTTCCGGCAATCTTGTGGAATTCGAAAAAGCAAGCTCACGATTCGCAAATTTGGATATTCGCAATGAGGACAACAGCACGCCTCTTATGTTGGCTTCGGCCGCAGGTAAAACGCCCATTGTGAAATTTCTGACTACCAAGAAAGCGGATGTCGAGGCAGTCGACAATAAAAGGAATACCGCTTTGTGTTTGGCTGCGGAAAACGGCCGTGAAGACGTTGTGAAAATTCTTCTGGATGCTGGAGCAGCCATTAACGTAAAGAATTCCGAGGGCAAATCTCCTCTGGCCTTGGCTGCCGAAAATGGTCATGTCAAAGTTGTAGACATTCTCATGGAAAAAGGGGCCGATCCAAAATCACGTACACTGGAAGGTCACACTCCCTTGGTTTTGGCTGCGGAAAACGGCCGCACCGAAGTGGTTTCTCGTATCATGTCACACGCGAAAGGACTCAAAGATGAGGAATTGAACGCTTCAGGTGCTTTGTTAAGAGCAATTGAGACCGGCAACCCGGAAGTCGTCAAAATAATTCCAGGACCCATCCCGATGAAACTTCGCAATGGAAGTCACTTAGAACAAGAATTGTTTACATCAACACTGAGGAGCGATTCCCGAAAAGTGGCACAATTGCTTGAAAGAGGAGCCGATCCTACGGTGCGCACGGAATCCGGGGACACCTGCCTGGTTTTGGCATCAGGATTGGGATACGACAAGATTGTTTCTCAACTGCTGGTGAAAGATCGAGATCGCTCCGACTTAAATTCAGCACTCATGAGAGCCGCCGCCAACGGCAAGGTGAATTCTGTTGTCATGCTGATTGAGAAAGGAGCCGATCCAAATTACCGCGATGAACATCAGACGACTGCTCTGATTCGAGCATCTGAGAGAGGGCACTTGGAAGTTGCTTCGGCGCTCATTCAGCGCAAAGCGGACATTAATGCTACCGATGAAAAAGGTCTTACCCCTCTAATGGTATCTACGATGATGGGCAACGAAAACATAGTTAAGCTGCTGCTCAGAAACGGAGCGGACACTGAGAGACGTGATAAAGAGGGAGATTCGGCTCTTATTATCGCATGCGCAAGAGGATACTTAGAAATAAGCAAACTTCTTATGAACTCAGAAGCAATAAACGTTAATGCTACAAACAATCAAAAAACGACACCGTTAATAGCTGCGGCTCGAAACGGCCACTCAGCCATTGTGAAACTCTTGATTGCAAACGGAGCGGACATTAGTTCATCGGATTGGGAAGGAAAAACCGCTCTAACATCCGCATTGGAACGCGATCACAAGGATACGGCTGAATTACTCAGTAAGTAAACCTTTTTGTCGTGATTCGATGAGGTCGGCTTCATCAAAATAGGCTCCGTTGAGATTGGTGCCTTCTCTAATGGTCTCAAAAATACAAGCCCGTGCCATGTGACTCCCGCTGAAATCCGCATAGCTGAGATTTGCTTCCGACAAATTGGCTCCCGGCAGAAAAGCCCATCTGGCGAATGCGCATGAAAGATTTGCATCAGCCAGATCGGCATTTGATAAATTCGTTTTCTGCAAAATCACGCCAAACATATTCGCAGACGTGAGCAATGCGTCCGCTAAATTCGCACCCGACAAATCGGTCCCGATCAGATTCGCTCTGCGTAAGTCTACACCTCGCATGGTCGCTCCACTCAGTCTGGCACGGGAAAGATTTCTTCCCGCCAAATCAGCGTCAGAAAGATCTATCCCCAGAGTTACAGCGTTCTCAAGAAGTTCGGATAATGAGGCGCACCGAGCCGCGTATATGATTTCACCGGAATTTTTCTTCTTGATGGTTAAAAACCTGCCGGTACTTGTAACCGACTTCTTTTCCATACCAATTGCTGAATTTACTTCAGCCAAAAGTTGGTCAAATTGTTCCAAATTAAGCCCGTATTTCTCACGGATTTCTCTGCCGTCTTTGCCCGACTCCAGACATTCACGGATGTCGAGAAGCAGAGGATTGTCTTTGACTTGGGAATCGGCGAGCAGAACGCTCTCCGATTTAGTGTGGCGAGAATCAGTTTCAGATTGTTCGATCAATCCGGCTTTGACCAATTTTGTGATCAGACTTTGAAGACCTCTCGCGGAAAGACGGTACCGATCCATCAGTTCTCTGTCGTCCAATCCGGATTTGATCAATTCAACAGCCTCATATGCATTGATGACAACCTTTTTCTGCTCCAGTATCGGCAATCGCTCTCTATCCAAATCAACCACTACTGAGTTGTGATCGGAAATCCTGTTCGACAACTCCTGAGAACTCAAAATACCTAGCGATTGCATCTGCTTATATACATTCTGCAACATTGGTCCGTTCAGCCCGAATTTTTCCATTAATGAGGAATCCGTCAGGCCGGACCTGAACGCACTAATAAAGTCGATTGCTCTTACTTCTACCGGCGCGGGCATAGTTTTTTGGGTAACCTTACACACAGTGAAGAATTTAAAGTGTACAGACGAATTCGCTGACGCGAGAACCACATAGCGGTCGGCAAAGCAAAGGTGTGAGGTTGCCGAATCAACCTCTATTCAATTCAATCAGTATACATGATTTATCTACAATAGAATGCGGGAGTCAAGCAAGCCGAAATCCATCAATTTGTCAGTCTTGAAGTTTTAGAGCCGGGGCGATTATAGATGCTCCCAAGTTGGGAATAACTATCGGCAACTATTTGCCTTTGTAAAAGTTAATCAGAAAAAAACCGATTACGAAGTTGCTCGGAGTGAAGGCGTATGCCGCATCCATTTCGACTCTGTACGTCGGTTTGGTGATCAGCATCGCGTATCGGATTCGAAATGTAGCGGTTCCGGAGTCCAGCGTATTACATCGTAGCGCAAGATTGTGAGAAACTACCAGGAAATATATGCGCTATTTCCCGGCTCTCACTTTAGGAATCCGAGCCGGACTCTTTTTCCTTGACATAAAAGCGTCGCTTTGGTTATGTGCTTTGGAGAAGTCTCTTCAATTCCAAACCTTCCCACTTCATCAGGAGTTCGGCATGAAAAGAATTGCTTTAATCGCAATGGCTCTCTTAATGTGCTCAATGTCTTTCGGAATTATAACAGTGAGTGCACAGCAAGAAACTATCAAAGTAGGCGTAGTACTGCCGCTCACCGGTGAACAAGCAAAATTTGGAGAAATTGAGAAGAACTCTTTTCTACTTGCCCTTGAGAAAATTAACAATGCAGGTGGAATTAAAGGCAAAAAAATCGAACTCGTGATTGAAGATGATACCGGTAAGCCTGATGTCGGCAGGTCGGCAGTGGAAAAACTGATATCCAAGGACAAAGTAGTAATTCTGTCCGGCGGATACTCCTCATCAGTAACTTTCGCAATGTGCGCCGTTGCTCAGCAGCGTAAAATACCTTTTCTCGTCACAACCGGATCTGCAGACAAAATAACCGAACAAAACTGGGATCAGGTGTTCAGGATTGGACCCCCTAACAGCGAATACCCGAAAGCCCTATTCCCGTTTTTAAAGGAAGTTGTTCAGGCAAAAAACGTTGCAATTCTTTATGAAAATACACTCTTCGGACAGTCGAGTTCCAAAGAATTCGCCGAACAATGCGAGACTGAAGGAATTAAAGTCCTGATGAAAGAAGGTTACGAATCCGGAGCTGTGGATTTCAAACCTCTGCTGATCAAGGTGAAAGCTGCGAAACCCGAAGTGCTATATATGGTTTCTTATGTTATGGACGCAGGGCAACTTATGAGACAGTCTATGGAACTCGACCTCATGCCCAAACTATTCGTCGGAGGAGGAGCAGGATTCACGCTTCCCGAATTTCTTGCCAACGCGGGTGATGCGGCTCAATATGTATATTCCGTGGATTTGTGGTTCAAGAAAGCTCCTTATCCCGGAGCGGAAGAATATTTCGACGAATATCAGAAAAAATTCGGCACCCCGACTGAATACCATGGTGCCCAGGCGTATGCATCAATGCAGGTGGTTGCGGATGCTTTAAACAGAGCACAGGATTTCACTCCCGAGGCGATAAGGGCAGCTTTGGCCGCCACGGATACGAACACCGTTTTTGGACCTGTCAAATTCATTTCCTATGGAAAAAAGAAACAACAGAATTCTCTACCTACGTATGTGGTTCAGTGGCAAAACGGCATATTGGAAACCGTATGGCCAAGAGATGTTGCCACAAAACCATATGTTTTCCCTGTTCCTCCGTGGAATCAACGCAAGTAATCGAATTGACTACATGCACATGATTTTTTAGAAAACATAAAATGGAAGTATTTTTTCAAACTCTCGTAGCAGGAATATTAAAGGGCGGCCTATATGCTCTCATTGGATTAGGCATGACCCTGGTTATGGGTGTTATGGGCATCATCAACCTGGCTCATGGTCAGTTAATGATGCTCTCCATGTACATCACTTACGTGTTATTTCATTATTTGGGAATCGATCCATACATAACTTTGTTCGTTAGCATGCCGAGCCTTTTCCTCGTAGGCATGCTGATGCAGAAGTTTTTTCTAAATCCCCTCATGAAGGTGGATTCGATATTACCTGAAAATCAAGTTTTAATGACTGTGGGAATCGGAATGGTTCTCACCGAAATCGTTCGTTTTATCTTCACATCAAATTATCTGTCCGTGAAAACGACGTATTCAACCGCCGCCATCTACATTGGAGGCATCTCGTTTTCAGTAGCCCTCATGATTGCATTTGTCCTGGCATGCCTGCTCACCTTGGGCTTGTTTCTCTTCTTGATCAAAACGGACTTAGGAAGATCGATACGGGCAGTTTCCCAGGATTCTGAAGCCGCCCTTCTCATGGGAGTGGATTCCGAAAAGATCAAGATTATCACTATGGGTTTGGGGGCAGCTTTGGTGGCCGCGGCAGGCACCTTGTTGCTGCCGATTTACTATTTGTTCCCGGACATAGGCGGACCATTCACTCGTAAAGCGTTCGTCATCACCATTCTTGGCGGTCTGGGATCAACGGTCGGCGCTATTTTCGGTGGACTCACCCTTGGACTGGCAGAGGCGTTCGGGGCCACATACGTCGGAATGGATTTTGAAGACATGGTGGGACTCATAATATTTGTATTGGTCCTTCTGTTTCTTCCCGGCGGCTTTAAACGCTTGACTAAGGTTTAATTATGAATTCGCAAAAATTCTTGTGGATACTTGTTCCGTTGGTGTTGGCTCTTCCGTGGATATTTTCGGATCCTTACTACCAGCATTTGATGATTTTGGTACTGCTCTGGGTGGCCATCGGCTCGGGATGGAATCTCATTTCCGGTTATACAGGTCAGGTACTCTTCGGTGCAGCGGCTTTTTTCGGCATGGGAGCGTATACAGCGGCCCTGCTTCAGCATAAACTTGAAATCAGCGCATGGTGGGGACTTCCTCTGGGTGGTGTGGTAGCGATACTCTTTGCCTTCCCATTCGGATGGATTTGCTTTCGTCTGAGGGGACCCTACTTCGCACTGGCAACACTGGCCCTGAATGAAATCATGAGGCATATTGCGACAATATGGGAATCTCTTACCGAAGGAATGGTTGGAATTCTGGTAATGCAGACCTTCGTATCCAAGATTCCCTACTACTATATTGCCTTGGGAATTGCAGCGTTATCCATCGTCATTGTGGAAGTGGTCACGAGAACGAAACTCGGATATTATTTTGTTTCCATCAGAGAAGATCAGGACGCAGCGGAGAGTCTCGGTATCAATACCGTTTTTTATAAAATGGTCTCACTCATGCTTTCCGCCGCCATCATAGGAATGGCAGGCGCTCTGTACACAGTGTATATGGGATTTATCGACCCGAAAGTCGTATTTTCGCTGCATGATATTTCTATAATGGCAATACTCGTGGGGATCGTAGGCGGTGTAAGTACTATTTACGGTCCGGCGGTGGGAAGTCTCATCATGGTAGGCCTTATGGAAGTTTTTCGATCCGGAGGATTCGGCGCTCTGAATGCTTTGGGGAAAGCAACGGGTTGGCCTTTCATGACGACAGTGACAAAGTATGTTACCGAAGCGCATGTACTGAGTTTCGGAATACTTGTAATAGTGGTTATATTGTTCCTCCCCAACGGAGTTGTCGGAGACTGGAAGAAATTGAGAAATGCCATTTTTTTCCGGAAACGAGAAGCGGTTGAGGCAAAATAGATGGCCTTTTTGGAAACTAAAAATATAACAAAGTTTTTCGGCGGTTTGGCTGCAGTGAACCAAGTCAGCTTTAAAG
>CAZTJA010000068.1:0-16038 GCA_964613745.1 uncultured Syntrophaceae bacterium | reverse complement strand
AGGATTAAGATCTATAAAATTTCCGCTGAAGGCAAGGAGCAAATTCTCCATCTCTTCGGACCCGGAGAACCATTCGGTGAAGTGCCTGTTTTTGAAGGAAGACGTTTCCCAGCTCATGCGGTAGCCATGGAGGACAGCTCATTCCTTTTTATTCCCAGGCCTGAATTCATTCGACTTATCACCGACAACCCCTTGTTGGCTCTTAACATGCTGGCTGTTCTTTCGAGACGACTGAGAAGGTTCACGATGTTGGTGGATGATCTCTCATTAAAGGAAGTTCCGGGGCGGCTCGCTACCCATTTACTTTACTTGAGCCGAGAAAAAGGGGGGACGGACAAAGTGGAGCTGGACATACCTAAGAGTCAACTTGCCGGCATGCTCGGAACCATTCCTGAAACATTATCTCGTATTTTGGCGAAGATGACCAAACAGGGTCTCATATCTGCCGACGGTTCTATAATACTTATTAAAGATAGGCCAGGACTGGATGCCTTAGCAGATGGTTCTAAACGTCTTTAAATACCTTAAAAAGATACTCGTCTGAACAAATTCTTTATAACTTCGCTGTTCTTCATCAAGGAGTTCCCGGAGTGAACCGGGAACTATCAAGATATGCTCTCAACCCGAATAATTAACCGCCAACGGGAGGATTCTCTCCCGCCATTTTGGTGTTGTCCTTTGGTGTGAAGGGGTTTCGCCCTTCAGCCAATATGTCTTTGTAAGGGTTGTCCACGTCAGATTTCGCTGCGGTTTCCGGAGACAGCTCTCCAGGTGGTCGAGTCTTGCCGTTCTCGAAACCTGCATTCGCTCCGTTTTCAAGATTCTGAGCCGGTACCATCCCCGGCGAGAATAGTAAAATGAGAAACATAAGAATTCCCAATTGTATTATTTTCATAGGCTGAACTCCTTACTAATTCGATTCGCCGTCTTTGATGTTCAACAATTCGCAATGGGTGGGAACTAAACTATGCAATTCAATCAAACTGGGTGCACAGAACGCGAGAAGAGAGCCAAAGCTCCTTCCCTCTTGAAATACTGCGGCTTTTTGTTAACTGGGCATGCCCATACAAATCGATTTTGCCGTTGGATCTGATTCATTTGAACAATTGAGACGTGACCTATTACTGATTTTGCACATGATACGCTTTACCCGATCATCCATGTGATCACAGTCCACGAGATTCGCCGAATTCTCACTTCGTTCTATATTATCATCAACTCTCATTTGATTATCTCCTTTGAATCGTTACCTTTATAGATGCGATGTCGTGGATATTGGTTCAATTTAGACGAGGGGATAGCAGATGGAGCAGGCGTGTTGCCCGCCCCGAATTTGGAACGTTTTTACTTGGAAGCTATACCTGAAGATGCGGAGGCACCGAAGTCACTCGAAACTGCGCTCGGTGACGAAACAGAGCCGCTTACGCTCGGAGTATTGAGATTAGTTGACGAAGATCCACTTACTGAATTGGAAGCTGAAGGAGATATGGCATTAGCGTCCACATCAGCGTCCAAGCTGCTTCTCATGTGGCCCGGCGTCATGCCGAGTTGTCCCGGAGAAGTTCCCGCATGTCCGGGAGGAAGACCGCCGTGCCCCGGATTTGAATTGGACAGGCCGGGCGAAGTGCCGAGTCTGCCGGGAGCATTTACGTTTGCGTCGATATCAGTTGAAGATGCCATAGGACCGGCACCTGCACTGCTGCTGAAGCTTCCGGAACCGAGTCCGTTGCTGCCTACGGATGAATCGAAGGAAGTTGAAGCAGGACCGGAAGTGGAAATGTCGGCCGATGTGCCTGATGATCCCACTCCAACCGATCCGGATGCACCCACCGAACCGGAGCCGGCCGAGGCTCCCGCGCTTAATGCTTGAGCTGAAATGGGTCCAAAGCCTATCATTAAACCTACAGCCAAAATCACAAAAAAGTTCATTTTTTTCATTACTAATCACCTCTGAATTATACGTCCCCAATTATACGGGACGTAACATGCTGCTATTTCTCAAGATTAACCACTGTATGCAAATTTACAAGTATTACGAGGATATTAAGAAGGCCCTAAATAAAAACTTTAATGGCGGGTATAGCTTGGTGCGGTGTTTTAACACCGCACCAAGGGCTGATGAAGGTAGAAAGTTTCAGATTAGCTGAACAAAAGACTATTTTTTCAATTCTTTGATCTTGTCCTCGAGGGCAGGCACAACATCGTATACATCTCCTACTATTCCGTATTGTGCAACACGGAAAATGGGTGCCCGTCCGTCCTTGTTAACGGCAACAATGAGCGGCGCCCCTTTTATGCCCCCCACGTGCTGGAATGCTCCGCTTATACCGAGAGCCAAATACACTTTGGGCTTTACTTCAATACCAGATGTACCGACCTGATGATATTTCGGCAACAGGTTTTTGTCCACAATGGGGCGGGAACACGCCAGGACACCCCCCATTGTATCCGCTAAGGACTCAAAAACGGACATATCCGGCTCTTCACCGATCCCTCGTCCAAGTGAAATGATAATTTCCGCGGAAGCTATGTCTACATCCCCTTTTTCGGTCTCGACGTATCCGGTGAACCTCTTGCGTAAGTTTTGGCCGGAAATAGGAGAGGAAATTTTCTCCACCGCCCCGGATACTGCTCCTGATGGAGTGAATGGAAAGGATCCCGATCGCAGCGTAATGACGATTCTTGGGGCATCCTTGAAGGAGACTTCAGTATTTACCTTGTATGCATATGCCTGACGCATTGCAATTGGTTTTCCGTCTCTAACCTCCAGATTGAAGCAATCCGTCGCCAGAGCCGCATCCAGGTAAACGGATAGACCCGGGGCAAGATCAAGTACCGAATTGGAATTTCCAAGCAGCAGGATATAAGAAGAGTAATCCTTGAGCAAAATCGGGAGGGCTTTCAAAAGAGCTTCTGAGTTAAATGGCTCGAACAAGGGATCATCTATGACAAGAACTTTTGGGCATTCTTTAGCCACATCCTGTGCGATGTTAGATCCGTCGGAAGAAGCGATTATACATTCCAGTTCCGCACCCAGCGAATCCGCCAATTTCTTCCCGGCCCCTATTGCTTCCCAGGTCCCATCCCGTAGCTGACCATTCCGATGTTCGGCAACAACAATAATTTTTTCCATTAAATGATTCCCCCTTTCTCTTTGAGAATGGCTGCAAGTTTCTCAGCCGCCTCTTCGGGCTTACCTTTGAGAATCTCAGCACCTTCTCCTTCGGGGGGCAATTCCATCTTCAATATTTCTGTTCGGGCACCCTCCACACCGACTTTCTCAGAAGCAACCCCCGTTTCTTCCGCTGAAAGGGAAGGAATTTCTATATTGGCTACTTTTCGGACAGCACGAATGGATACGAAACGTGGCTCATTCAACCCCGTTGCTACTGCAAGTACGGCCGGGAGATCAATTTCTTCCGATCCGTACAATCCTCCTTCCAATTCCTTGTGAAACCGAACACTACCATTATTGAACTCCAGTTGAGACACTAAGCCGGCGTATGGAACTTCCAACATGGCTGCCAACATACCCCCGAGTTGGCCCGCACAATCGTCATCTGCGAGTGTCCCGGTTAATACAAGGTCGAAGGACTTGGACTTAATGAAACTTGCTAATATGGAGGCAATTCCGAACCCATCGGAGCCGTCAAAAGAATCATCCCACAACTGGTATGCCTCATCCGCGCCTCTGGCGAGACTTTCCCTCAACATGTCTTCGGATTCCTCGGGAGCGACGCTGACAACTATCACTTTGCCGCCGTGTTTTTCTTTGATGCGCACACCTTCCTCAACGGCGAAACGATCCCAATCATTCAGATCGTAATCCAAATCATCTTTCTTGATGTCTTTTCCCCCGGAAGCTATGGTCAGATCAGCTTCAGATGAGTCAGGCGTCCATTTGGTGCAAACAATAATGTCCATATCTCCTCCTGGATTTACAAATCACGAGACACATTTCAGTTTATGGAGCGATCGGCAAGTTCAACAAGATCAATAACCTCTATTTTGCCCTCATTGCCTGTTGTCTTTACGGCATCTTCCAGGTTTATAAGGCAGAATGGACAAGCCGTAACGATGATTTCTGCTCCAACTTCTTGGGCCATTTTAACTCGTCGTTCTCCCATCCGTTCCGTTTCTTGTTCGTTTTCATACCACAACAGCAAGCCGCCTCCACTGCAGCAGAAGCTTCGGGTTCCGTGCCTACTCATTTCGGTGTACCGCACACCCGGAATCGACTGAATGACGGACCTCGGGTCCCTGTAAATTGAATTGTGTCTGCCCAAATAACAGGGATCATGATACGTGATACGGCGACCGGCAACATAGTCCCCGGACAGTTTCATTCTGCCTGATCTCACGTAATCGGCCATTAGAGTTGAGGCATGAACGATGGGGAATTTTACGGGATAATCATTCTTTATCGTATTGAATGCATGAGGGTCAAAGGCCACCATGTTTCTGAAACGCCGATCCTGGAAAGCTTCAATATTTTTCTGAGAAACTTGCTCAAAAAGACCTTCTTCACCAAGCCTTCTAATCTCGTTTCCTGAATCGGTTTCGTCCTGGCCCAAGATTCCGAAATCAGTGGATGTTTTGTGAAGGACACGAGCAAAGGACTTCGTAATCTCTTGAATGCGTGGATCAAAAGATCCGCAACTATCTACGAAAAACAAGATGTCGGTGCTCTCTCCCGATTTGAGCTGTTTTACTTCCATTTCAGCCAAATCTTTGGTCCATGCCGCTCGTTTCTGCTTCATTCCACCGTATGCATTGCCCTTTTTCTTAATCTGCTGCATCGGTTTCTGAAGGGATGCGGGAACATCGCCTTTGTCTAAAAGATACCGACGCATATCAACTATCTTGTCGATGTACTCGATCAGAATCGGGCATTCCTGCTCACATGCGCCGCAGGTTGTGCAGGCCCACACTTCTTCCGGGGTAATGATGTCCCCCACAAAACTCCTTCCGTCGTCTTTGGGGGATTTTCCGAATACCGGATAGTATTTGTAGGCATAGTCTCTGGCTTTTATGCTGATCATTTTCGGAGATAGAGCTCGTCCAACAGCATTCGCCGGACAATTGTCCGAACATCTTCCGCAGTCTGCACATGAATAGAAATCGAGGACGTGCTTCCATGTAAATGATTCAAATTTCCCGACCCCGCATTCTTCAAGCTCCATCCAGTCATCGACTCCGTAGCGGACCGGTTTTATGGCTCCTTTGTTAAGATTGGCAAAGAAGGTATTGGGAATGGCCGTGATCACATGGAAGTGCTTAGAAATAGGAAGATAATTCAGTAAACCGAAAAAGACCAAAATGTGAGCCCAATATCCTCCGATATGGAGTGCATTGAGAACACTGGGTTCATAAGTCGGTATGATGGCGGCAGCCAACGCGGATGCGGGAAACATAAACTCCTTTCCCATTATCTCGTGAGCTTTATAAGCGCTGCCGTCATATATCATATCCGTAATCATCAAGGCGGATACAAGACCTAAGATGATATAGGCCTCATATTCGTGACCTTGAACTCCCGGTCCATGTCCGTAACGAGCAGGTTTGAATACCGCTCTTCTGATAATTGCAATCACACAAACGAGGAGCACGAAGAGAACGGCGTAATCTTTTAGGATTTCGTAAGCGGTTCCTATGGTTCCGTGCAGAAAAGGCAACTCGAAGTTTGAGACGAAACCTCTACCGATCAGAGTGATGGATCTCAACGAGAGAATTATGAATCCTGCAAAAAGGATAATGTGGAGAATTCCCGCAAGTGGGTACCTGGGCTGACGAGCCTGACCGAAGCCATAGACCAGCATCAGACGGATCCGCTCTGCAAAATCCGAAAACCTGAAATCCGGCATTAGTCTCCGGAGCAGTTCAAATCGTTGGGCTATTATATAAGAAAACAAAGTAAGGGAGCCCACAAAGACTATCAGGAAAATGAACGTTGACGGAACACCGGCTATGGAAATATCGGCCGGCTCGAGTAGATTCATGGTGTACCTCTAGATGCGGTGAATAGTGCTGAGATAATGCTTAACTGATCAACACGGCCAAAATTTTGGCCGGTTTGTCTCCATGGGCCTTAACCAGATGCATGCTTGTTGAATCGTAGTAAATGGAATCACCCGGTTTAAGGACCGTTCGTTTCTGATCTACTACCGCTTCCATTTCTCCTTCGAGCACAAAAATGAACTCTTGACCGTCATGAGATGAAAGTTCTTCGTCTTCACTCGGCTTGAGAGTAACAATAAACGGCTCCATCAAGCGGTCCTTTTTGTTTGGAGCCAATGATTCATATTCGTAGCCTTTATCCGCCTGCTTTGACTTTCCAAATCTGGAAAATGTCCGCCGTTCGTCGGCTCTAACTACAGTGAATTCTTCTTCTCCTGCAGAAATGACATCGGCCATTTTGAGGGACAGAGCCTTGCTAAGCTTTATTAACTGCCCCAAAGGCAGCAGCATTTCTCCGGATTCGAGCAATTTCAGACTTTCGATGTCGATACCGGCTCGTTCCGACAACTCTTCGATGGTAAATCCCTTGCTCTCCCGGAGACTTTTCATTCGTCTGCCGTGAGACTCTCCGGTTTCTTCAGCGGAGTCGCGAGCAGAATCGATTGCCGCCGGGTCCGTGAGCAAGTCATGACCTTTGTCTTCACCGTATTCCGAAGCGGTTTCTCGAAAATCTTCATATGTAGAATTTTTGTCTTGCGTCATGATTACCCCCGTTACATTGACCGACCGGGAACACCTATATTTCTGGCTATGACTATCCTCTGAACCTCTGACGTACCTTCTCCGATGTCCAAAAGTTTTTGGTTTCTGTAATGGCGTTCGACTGCATAATCCTTCATTAAACCATAGCCGCCGTGAAGCTGCACAGCATGATTGGCCGCTCGATAGTAGGTTTCCGAACATACGAGCTTGGACATGGCGGATTCCTTGGGAGTCATTCGGTTGTTGTCCATAAGCCAGCACGCTCGATACAGCAGCATTCGAGCCATCTCGATTTCGGTGTACATGTCGGCCAACTTGAATGCGTTCGCCTGAAAAGCTCCGATGGGGCGTCCGAACTGCTTACGTTTCTTAGAGTAATCCAGGGCGAGATCGAAAGCCCCCTGGGCTCCTCCGAGTCCCATCGCGGCAATTGATAGTCTGCCTCCGTCCAATGTTTTCAGCATCTGATGAAAACCTTCACCGCGAGCGCCTAGAAGATTTTCCTTAGGGACTCTACAATCCTGAAAAGTAAGTTGTCCGGTATTCGATGCACGCCAACACATCTTATGATGCATTGTCTCGGTGATAAAACCTTTCGTGCCGTTTTCAACTAAGATACAGCTAACTTCAGGTTTTCCTGAATCAGGATCTCCGGTTATGCATTGAACGATGCATACGGCACTCATGTCGGTGGTGGAATTCGTGATGAAGATCTTGCTGCCGTTGATTACCCATTCATCCCCATCGAGAACAGCCGTGGTTTTGGATGCTCCCGCATCTGAACCGGCATCGGGTTCCGTCAGACCAAAACTGGAAAGTATTTTCCCTTTGCAGAGATCAGGCAGCCACTTTTTCTTTTGTTCTTCGGTTCCGAAATAATAAATCGGCGCAATACCCAACGAATTGCCGGCCGCAATTGTTGCCGCTTGTGAACCGTCAATTCGAGCAATCTCTTCAACTATGATGATGTAGTTAAGGTAGCCGACTTCACTGCCGCCATATTCTTCCGAGACGAAGGGTCCGAAAAAATCCAGTTCACCCATTTTTCGAACCAGATCGCATGAGAATTCTTCTTTGTCATCGAGATCCTGAGCTACCGGAGCGATCTCTTTCTCAGCAAATTCTCTAACTACCTTCCTGGTCAGTTCAGCGTCTTTAGGAAGATCAAAATTTAAGGCCATTGTACGTAACCCCCTTGGCTATAGGAAAACATGAAATGAGGCGGCTTATTAAATAACAATAAATGGAGGGAAACAGTGTTGCGCACGAAAAGCACTCCGGCATTCCTGCTGGGTGGTTCCCATTCAAAATCGTGAACCAATTTCCATATGTGATCGGAATAATGACGAGGAAAGAATTACCAATAACTAACTAAATAACAGACGGATCAAGCTGGTGTCAAGATCATTACTTCCATAGTAGGTGCCGCCGACACACGTACAATAGTTCCATGGAATGAATTTTCTTTCCATTCCATGAGGCCGTATCCGTCCGATAACCATTGGAGCGTCGGCTTACGTACATGGTTCGACTAATCACCACTCAGGAGCGATCGCATGAATATCAATATAACTCGATCATTATTTTCCAAAATGACTCGAAATAGCATATGCTGGAACTTTGGGTTCGTGAATGTGTAAAATGTATTTTGGTCAAGATCGACCAGTATCGATAGGGCCGGTCACATGCCACAAATTGATTCGGTTTTAACACTCGCCGCTCAGCACAAGGCTTCCGACGTTCACGTTGCCACGGGGAACCCTTTCATAATCCGACAGTTTGGTAAGCTCAAGAGAATAAAATCTCCGGATCTTACCCCCGAAAGCACCAAAAATCTAATTTATGAAATCCTAAATCCAATTCAGCAAAAGAAGTTGGAACAGAATCTCCAATTGGATTTCGGTTATGAGATCGAGGGTTTGGCTCGTTTTCGGGGAAATGTCATACTACAAAGACGTGGTTTGGATGCGACTTTTCGCATTATCCCAAGCAGCATTCCGTCCCTGGAAAACCTCGGTCTTCCTAAAGTAGTACGGCAATTCTGTGACTTTCATCAGGGATTATTGCTTGTGACGGGAGCGACGGGGCAAGGCAAATCCACGACTATGGCTTCAATGATTGACCTCATCAATTCAACACGGCCCGTCCACATTCTGACCATAGAAGATCCCATCGAATTCGTTCATCCCATTAAGATGGGAGTGGTGAATCAACGTCAACTCGGTTCACATACGAAATCCTTTGAAAATGCATTGCGAGCCGCTCTTCGAGAAGATCCGGATGTGATTATGGTCGGTGAGCTACGTGATTTAGAGTCAATCCGACTAGCAGTCACGGCGGCTGAAACAGGCCATTTGGTGCTCGGCACTCTCGCTACTTCCTCAGGACCCAAAACGGTCGATCGCATTATCGATTCTTTTCCGGCGGATGAACAAAACCAGATCAGAGCAATGCTTGCAGAAGGGCTTAGAGCGGTAATTACTCAAGCATTACTGCCGTCACTTGATGGAAAAGGTTTGGTTTTGGCCTGTGAAATCATGATAGGTACGGTTCCTCTAGCTAATATGATTCGCAGCGAAAAAACTTTTCAGATACCCTCCATAATGCAAACAGGCAAGTCACAGGGAATGCAGTCCATGGATGATTCGATACAACAGTTGCTGAATGCGGGTGTGATCAGTAGAGAAACGGCATACGAGCGAGCGGAAAATAAGAAGAGGTTTTCCCTTTGATAATTCAGGAGAGAACTCCGGATCAAGATCCCGGCAGGGGAATCGACCATGCCCAAAATTGATGCACTGTTAACGGAAATGATAAAAGCGGGAGCATCGGACCTCCACATGATCCCAGGTCTTCCTCCCATGCTTCGCCTGAAGGGGGATCTGGTTCCCACAAAGCATCAGAAGTTGTCGCACAAAATAAATGAGCAGCTCTTTTTTGAAATGATGTCTCAGGCGAAACAAAAGAAGCTACAAACGAATTGGGAACTTGATCTTGCATATGAAATTCAAGGTTTGGCAAGATTCAGGTGCAACTTCTTTTATCAAATGAGAGGAATGTCCGCCGTTTTCCGTCAAATTCCAGCCGATATCAAATCGTTGGATGATTTGGGAATGCCGCCGGGTGTCAAGAGCATTCTAAACATCCGCAAGGGTCTGGTTCTCGTGACCGGTCCGACCGGTTCAG
The DNA here is from genome assembly GCA_964613745.1 of uncultured Syntrophaceae bacterium. Lineage (GTDB taxonomy): Bacteria > Desulfobacterota > Desulfomonilia > Desulfomonilales > Desulfomonilaceae > CAZTJA01. The sequence continues at coordinate 6,132 of CAZTJA010000068.1, read as the reverse complement.
GAAAATCAACCACCTTGGCCGCGATCATCGATTGGATCAATTACAATCTGGAACAGCATATTATTACCATAGAAGATCCGCTCGAATTTGTACATGAGAACAAAAAATCACTTATAACTCAGCGCGAAATAGGAACGCATGCGAGGAGCTTTGCGGATGCTCTAAGAGTTGCATCACGGGAAGATCCAAACATTATACTTGTTGGCGAAATGCGCGATCTGGAAACCATTTCTCTGGCATTGACCTGCGCTGAACTGGGAATTCTCGTGTTCGGGACTTTGCACACGAATTCCGCCGTGAAAACAATCGACCGGGTGATCAATGCATTTCCCGCAAATCAACAGAATCAGATACGCAGTATGATGAGCGAATCCCTGAAGGGCGTATTGGCACAGCAGTTGCTCAAATCTGCAGACGGAAAAGGGAGATGTGCTGCCGTTGAAATCCTGATCAGCAGCCCTGCAATCGGAAATCTGATCAGAGAAGGTAAGTTGACGCAGATTACGTCAGCTATACAGACCGGTACTTCTGAGGGCATGCAAACCATGGATCAGGCTCTGCAAAATTTAGTGGACCTGAAGCAAATAACTCCGGAGGACGCTTATTGGAAAGCCATAGACAAAGCCGCTTTTGCTGCTCAGTGTAGAAGTGAAATTTTAAACTGAGCTGATTCCTGTCCTGCAATCAACAGCTACATTTCATTGTTACCGATTTGATTTGTCACCGGCATTGCGTTCAAAAAGTATCCTCAGACCTTCCATAGTCAGATCATCGTCTACAACATCGATCAACTTCGTCTGTTCCGATATGACCCCCGCAAGTCCCCCGGTAGCTATAACTTTCGGTCTGGATCCAAGTTCATCAAACATCCTCATGAGGATTCCTTCGACAAGCGAAGCATACCCGTAGACTACACCGGACTGAATGGCCGAAGCCGTGTCCTTTGCAATAACTCTGGGCGGTGCAGTAAGTTCCACCCTGAAAAGCTTCGAAGCTCCTTTGAATAATGCGTCGGCTGCAATTTTGACTCCGGGCGCTATCACACCACCCTCGTATTCACCGGCTTTGTTTACATAATCAAACGTGGTAGCCGTCCCAAAATCGACTGCAATTAGTTCAGATCTGTATTTTTCAAAAGCGGCTACGGCATTTACAATCCGATCTGCTCCTACTTCTCGTGGATTGTCATATCGAATCGGCATTCCCGTCTTCATACCGGGTCCCACAATCAGGGGAGTTACTTTGAGAAAATTCGTACAGAGTTCCTCCAAAGCCGCAGTCAGCGGAGGAACCACACACGATATGATGGCGCCATTGATGCCCGTGAGCTTTAGATCTGCAACGGAAGCAAGATTGTGCAACAGAATGTTAAATTCGTCGGCGGTTGCATCCGCAACGGTTCTGACCCTCCACACACCTACCGGATCGCGACCCTTGTACAATCCTAAAACGATGTTGGTATTGCCCACGTCTATTGCCAAAAGCATTCGGAACACCTCTCAATGGTAAGATACACCGGAATGATCATTCTGAAAGCCGTTCACAGTACGGAAAATATCAGCTTTTGATCAGTTTTTCTCGAAATTATTTAGGTCTTCAAAATAATTGCCTATTATTCCCATAAATGGTAATTTACCCTTATAGACCAGCTATTTGGCCGTTCATCCCGACCAGCCGATATCGGGAGTCACCTAGAGCCGGCCGTCAAAGAGAATCGTTTACATTAAAAGAAAGAGGCTGCTGCATGAAGCCAACGGGAATTGTGCGAGATCCCATTTACCTTAAACATGAAATGGGGGAATGTCACCCGGAAAATCCTCAACGGCTCCAAGTCATATATTCCATGCTGGATGAATTGCGCCCTTTTCTGAATATTGTAGAAATTCAAGGCCGCATAGCCTTATTGGAGGAAATAGCGGCGAATCACGATTTTCGATATGTAAATCGCATTGCTGCAACGGCAGGACAGGAAAATACCTTTCTCGACCCGGACACATCAGCCTGCGCCCATTCGTGGGAAGCGGCATCTTCAGCAGTCGGCGGACTATTTAACCTCATAGACGCTGTGCTCGAGGGTACCGTGCGTAATGGCTTTGCCTTCGTGAGACCTCCCGGCCATCATGCAGAACGGCGCCGTGCAATGGGATTTTGTTTCTTCAACAACATAGCGGTAGGTGCGCGTTACGCCCTGTCACGTTACGGCATTGAGAGAATAGCCATTGTGGATTGGGATCTGCATCATGGAAACGGCACTCAGAATTCCTTCTACGAAGACTCCAACGTCCTGTTTATATCTACACATCAGTATCCACACTACCCCGGCACGGGCGGAATCAGAGAAACGGGGTTCGGAACGGGTGAAGGGTACACTATAAACATTCCCATTTCAGCCGGAGCAGGCGACCTAGAGTATGCAACCATCTTTCACACCATTGTGGTGCCGATACTAAAGTCATATCGTCCACAATTGATAATGGTTTCCGCAGGATTCGATGCCCATCAGAGCGACCCATTAGGGGGAATGGCATTAACTGAAGACGGATACGAACAAATGGTGCAGATATTAATGCACCTCGCGCAAGAGCTCTGTGATAGCCGACTAATACTTGCCTTGGAAGGAGGGTACAATTTGACGGCATTGCGAGATTCCGTTAGCCGTATTCTCGCCGTCATGGGCGCATATGATCCGAGTTCCGATACCTTACCTTTTCAGCCTTCGTTTGATTTACTCACTCCGTCGTTCAAAAATCGTCTCAAAGACATAATTAGCGTCCAAAAGAAATTCTGGCCTGATTTGCCGTCCTTCTGAGTCGTCAATTCAAAATACCGAATCAGGAATGCCAAACTAATCTATGCATGGAATTTTGTTAATTGATAAGCCGGTGGGAATGTCTTCTCACGATGTAGTCGGAGCTGTTCGATCTATGATACGTCCTGTTCGGGTAGGCCATACCGGCACCCTCGATCCGGCAGCTTCAGGTCTCCTGGTGTTGATGATAGGGTCTGCCACAAGAATATTGGACTATCTTGATGAAAGCATGAAGGCTTATACCATTGCGATGCTGTTGGGGCAGGAAACTGATTCTTGCGATGCAGACGGAGCGGTAGTGGCTCAAGCGGATCCCTCTCATATTACTGAAGAGCAGGTGAGAGATGCAATCCAGCAGAATATTGGGATACTTGATCAGATTCCGCCTCATTTCTCCGCAATTAAAAAGAACGGCAAACCCTTGTACAAATATGCGCGCAAAGGTATCTTTCCCGAAGTGCAGGCTCGTAAAGTGCAAATCTTCTCTCTTGTTCTGAGAAAATTCGATACGCCTTTTATAGAACTTGACTTGCTGTGTTCGAAAGGGACCTACGCCAGGTCCATCGCCCGTGACATTGGAAGACAATTAGGGGTCTTCGGCAGGTTGGATGCTTTGCGGCGCACCCGCTCCGGCAGATTCGATCTGGACGATGCCGTTCCATTGGAACAGATTAAAACGGGAGGAAAGGAAGAAATCACTAAGCATTTACTGACCATTGATCATGCATTAAGTCACATACCGGAAATTATTTTATCGCCAAATGAAATGAAAAAGTTGGTTCAAGGCTCCTCGGTCAGCATGTCTCAGGCGAGAATTTTTGCCCAAATCAAAACCAATGATCAACGATTCGATGTCATCAGAGCCTCAGATTCCTCGTCTTACATTTTAATGCGCCCACACCCAAGAAACCAGGAAGTCGTATTGCAGCCTTTGAAGGTTCTTAACCTGGCCTGAAATCTTCCAAAACTCAGCAGTCGGAAATGTGTGTTTCAGTTTCGTAAGCTTCCATAAAATCTACTATAATTAATTCGATACATTGAGAATATGATTAAGCAGGTGTTCTGTTGCTATATTTTGCTTTACTTACTTTTTCAGAAATGGCATTATATGCTGGTAACTAAATTGAAACAATGTAGGGGATCAAACGAATGACCTGGCGCTTTGTGTTCATAGTGTTGATGGTTCTGTGTCTTGGGTTCACCATTCCTGCCGCATCGAGTACTTCCGCAGAATCCGTTCCCGCCGGACCATCAGAAAAGAAACCGGAACCGGTCCTTGAATCCTCTCCATTATGGGTTGTGGTAAATCTTTTTACGGGAAAGAGTTCCAAGCAGGCAGTGATCGTAAGAGACACACTGGCACGTCTGGGAGCTGAAGGTCAGGGAGTTGTCTTACCCTATAACGAGATCACCATCGAAAACATGAAAGTGCTAAAACCCGCGTTTTTGGCACTCAGTCCCAACGGGATCCCATGGTGTAAGTACCGGGGTCGAAACGGCGCGGAACTTCAACAATTCTTTAGGGATCTTCGAGTAATAGTTGAAGAAATGAAGGTTCCCGTCATCGGCATATGTGGAGGACATCAGGCAATCGCTCTAGCTTTCGGAGGCAAAGTTGGTCCCATACGGGGCGGTGAAGATGATTGTTTCCCATACGGTGACAACCCCACTGAGAGGGGAAGACACAACCTTACGGTTCTAAAGTCGGATCCGCTTTTTGACGGGATGGGGGAAACTCTGAATCTCGTGCAAAATCATTATGATGAAGTTAAAAAGCTGCCGAACGATTTCGTTTGCCTCGCGGAAAATAAATTGTGTCCGTATCAAATAATCAGGCATGCCACCGAGCCGGTCTACGGGGTGCAGGCTCACACCGAGTATTACCTTAAAAACCGCCCCGACGGCGGCATCCTTTTGAGAAATTTCCTCCAAATAGCCAAAACTCACAATCAGACGGAAAGAGCCGCTGTTTCCAAGTCGCCGGAGAGATCTCGGATCTCAACGAAGGATAAAGAGAAATCGAAATTGCGGGAAACGCATTGGTAGACGGCAGTTTTTCCTACACGATCAATCGAAAAGGCTAATTTGCACCGTTTGTTCGATGAATTTGCCTACCAATTTGAGCGAGCAGACAAATCGAAGCTATTGAATTTTTGAGAGTAACTTCGCTTGGACCACCAAACGTAAATCCGAGCAATCGTTCTTTTCATGGTTTTGAATCCCTCAATGTAAAAAAAACCGCGGACAACAGCAGCAAACGTAATTAGTGACAGAGTGTAGCTGATCGGATCGGTTCGTCTCTTCTGTTAAACTCCAACTGAATCCTTCCTTTAACAAGTAATTACTTATAATTTGAATTAAAATCGATGAACTGGGTTCAATTTCTGTTCCATTGGGCTTCATTTTATGCAAGATTAGCAGCGTCTTCAAAATCGCTGATGGGGAATATTGCGAGGTTGGTACATGATTGATAGAAAGAGCGATCCTGTCGGCTATGCAAGGGAAATAGTCGCTCATGATCCGTTTTCGACCTTCATGGGCATGAATATAGAAGAAGTTCGAGACTCTTATGCACGGGTCAGCCTTGAGATCAAGGCGGAATATTGCAATTCAGCGGAACGGAGTCACGGTGGGGTGATTTTCTCACTTGCGGACCAGGCATTCGCAATCGCTTGTAATTCAAGAGGATATCAAGCCTTTGCTCTAGAAATGAAGATCAACTATTTTCAGGCAACTACGACAGGTGACATCGTCACTGCAACTGCAACGCCCATCGACATTCGGAACCGGGTCAGTTTGTGGAATATAGAAGTGACGAATCAAAATGAGGAAAAAGTAGCGGTTGCTCACGGCTTGGCTTATCATTTTGTATAGAGGGTATAAAACATGGAAGAACTCCCTCAAACCGGCAACATTCTCATTATAGAAGATGATCCATATATCGGACCGTATACGTACGACTTGCTGACTTCTCATGGATTTCAGGCATATCTTGCAAAAAGTGCGGAAGAAGGCCTGGACATACTCGAAAATGAGAACATCGATTCCCCGGAGACAATTTTGCTCGACATCAACCTGCCCGGAATGGATGGATTCGAGCTTGTCGATACTCTGAAATCCCATAATGAATTTCAGTACATACCCGTTATAATTTGCAGCGTCCACGACACCTTGGATTTTAAAATTGAGGGGCTGAATCGCGGGGCCGATGATTATCTCACGAAACCATATCAGCCGGATGAGCTTATTGCCCGTCTAAACGCCATGCTCAGGGTCAGAAGGCTTTATTGTAATCTTCGTCACGAACGTAGATTGAACAGTAA
>CAZTJA010000067.1:1727-16151 GCA_964613745.1 uncultured Syntrophaceae bacterium | reverse complement strand
CTACTTCCCGGCTTGCCTCGATGCAGGAAACGCAAGCGCTTCAACTAATACGTATGCTGCCTGCAAGGCCTCTGTAGGACAAAGGGGAAAACATTCCTTACAGTTCCAGCATTCTTTCGCCGCTATCTCGGGAATGAAGCTGATTTCTTTCCGTATGCCTCGGTCCACAAAGCCAACCGCATTTTTCTTTTTAACTTCAGCACAATATCGGACGCACAAACCACAATGAATACAGAAGGACGGTTCCTTTTCAAAACGGTTCTTATCGGCCCCGTATTCCTTTGCAAGCTCTTCCAGAACGAATGAATCCGGAGCATGTGCAAGTTGAAGCTCCAATATCATCTTGCGGATTCGATCGATCTTTTCGGACCTCGTTCTTACAACAATATTCTTTTCAACGGGATACACGCAGGAAACCACTATCTTTGTCCAGCCTCGACTTTCCACTTCAACGATACATAAGCGGCAAGCTCCAAAGGGTTCCAGCTTTTCATGGTGGCACAACGTCGGAATGGAAATTCCTATGCTCCTAGCCGCCTCCAAGAGCGTCATTTCGGGTTTGGCTTTAACTTCTTTGCCGTCAATTGTTAATACGATTTCGCTCATTTTTCTTTTCTCTGCCTGACTATAATTCGAGCTTCCTCAGGAATCGGAGGCGGAACGGGTTCTCCGGAGATCTTTGTGATAGCACGGAATTTGGAAGGACATACTTCAAAGCAGGTTCCGCATTTTGTGCACTTATCCTGATCCACAATATGGATCAGGTTTTTGCCGCCTATGATGGCCTGAGACGGGCACTTTCTTGCGCAAGTAGTACAAGCCTGGCATTTGGCAGGATCAATGTAAAATGATATGAGCTCTTTACAGGAAAGAGCGGGACACCTTTTTTCTCTTACATGAGCTTCATATTCATCTCTGAAATACTTGAGCGTGCTCAGAAAAGGATTGGGAGAGCTTTTTCCCAGAGCACAGAGCGCAGCCTCCATCGCAGTTTCGGATAGCTCCTGCAGAAGTTCTATATCGCCTTCTTTGCCCTTGCCTTGAGTAATATTCGTGAGGATTTTAAGCATTTGCCGCATGCCCTCACGACACGGAACACACTTACCGCATGATTCGTCCGTAAGAAATTCCAGGAAATAACGTGCGACATCAACCATGCACGTATCTTCGTCCATGATGATCATGCCGCCGGAACCCATCATGGATCCCGCTTTCGTCAGTTCATCAAAACCTACCGGCAGATCCAGCAATTCTTCGGGAATGCATCCGCCGGATGGGCCTCCGGTCTGAACCGCCTTAAATTTCTTGCCTCCCGGAATACCGCCGCCGATATCATAGATGATGTCTTTCAAAGGAGTACCCATGGGTACTTCCACAAGGCCCGTATTGGTGATTTTACCGACCAGCGAAAATATCTTCGTTCCTTTGCTGGTTTCAGTCCCAAACTGAGTGAACCAGTCCGCTCCATTATTAATGATGAGCGGCACATTGGCCCATGTTTCAACATTATTGAGAACGCTCGGAGATCCCCAAAGTCCTACGACATTTGAACGTATATACTTGGGTCTGGGTTCGCCGGCACGACCTTCCAGTGCCGTCATCAACGCAGTCGATTCTCCGCAGACAAAAGCGCCCGCACCCTTGTGAACTTTTACGACAAAATCAAATCCCGATCCAAGTATGTTCTTGCCGAGAAAACCGTGTTCTTCCGCCTGCTTAATGGCAATGTGCACGTTTTCAACGGCGAGAGGATATTCCTGCCTTACGTAAATGTACCCCTCTTTAGCCCCGATTGCATAGGCGCCTATTGCCAATCCCTCCAGAACCGAATGTGGATTCCCTTCCAGAAGGCTGCGGTCCATGTACGCCCCGGGGTCTCCTTCGTCTGCATTTACGATGACGTATTTTTCCTCACCGGGAGCATTCCGTGAACCTTCCCATTTCACCCCGGCAGGGAAACCGCCACCGCCTCGACCTCTGAGATTTGCCTTTTTTACCTCTTGGAGCACATCTTCGGGAGTCATGCCTGACAGAATCTTGGCAAGAGCCGCGTAGCCGCCGATTGCGAGATAATCATCGATATTTTTCGGATCTACATAGACGTTGGAACCGAAAACGATGCGGCCCTGGTTCTTGTAAAAAGGAATTTCGGATTCGCGAATGATTCTTTCGTTTGTTACAGGATCGTTATACAGGAGACGCTCGATTATCTTTTTGCCCTTAATCGTTTCCGTTATAATCTCCGGCACGTCTTCAGGCTTTATCTGAAAATAGCAAATCTCGTCAGGCCGAATTACAATGATGGGACCCCGCTCACAGAAACCGTGACAACCGGTTCGCCTGAGTTCCACCTCATCGGCCAATCCCTGTTTCTGGATCTCCTCCTGAATGGCCACCGCAACTTCCTTGCTGGCGGATGCGTGGCACGCCGATCCCGAACACAGAGTAATACAGGTCTTATTGGGGTCTCTTCCCGAGAGGATGCTGGTCCTGAATATCTCCAACTCAGCGGGGGAATTTATCCGCGACATAGTCTTTCCTTAATCGTAATTTTTTAACACGTCTGCGGTTTGTGCCGGTGCCATTTTCCCATGAGTCTTTCCGTCTATTTCCACCACGGGACCCAAGGCGCAACAGCCGAGACAATTGACCGTTTCCAGGCTGAATTTCAGATCCAGGTCCGTTTCGCCCGGTTTAATTCCGGTGAGATCCTCCACCGTATCCAACACTCGCGAAGCACCTCGGACATGGCAAGCCGTTCCCATGCAAATGTGAATCTGATGTTTTCCCTTGGGAACAAGGCTGAAGGCCTTGTAAAAAGTCGCGATATGCTGAATCCGTGTCATAGGAACATCCAGCCTTTCCGCAACCCTCTCAAGGGCCTCTCGGGGAAGCCAGCTGTTTTCCGCCTGAATGTCCAGTAACACTTGAATGAGATAACTCGGCTCACAATTATGCTTATCAATTATCTGATCTACTCGTTCTAAGTCCATGGCCTCTATCCTAATCTTTTCTTCCGATGCTCCGATGGATCACAATGACGCCAGCGCATAGCACTTGATGTTTGAATCGTATCGCACCAATCTCTGCTTTGATGAGGTAGTAAGGTGCTTGGATACCTTTGAAGGGGTTAGCCCTAAATTCTTGGCTATATCCGACGTTGAAAGCGGCCCTTCCCTGAGCAGAGATACTATTTGAGTAATCGCCAGCTTGTCTCCGATGGTCTCTTCAAAGATCCTTTTAAGCTCATCACTTTGGAAGAATTTGTGGTATTCTTCCTCGGGCATGGTGGGCAATCTCAGACGTTCCCGCTCCACCAAACGCATGTAGGGAATCAGTTGCGTAACCGAACTGAGCCTGAATCTCCAATCCTTTTCATCAAGCCCTTCACCATTTCCAAAAGGCCCGAGATCTCGCACCTTCTTGACGAAATTGTTGACGCCATCCACAAAGATGTTCGATTCGCTTCCGGACATAAACTCGATGTGCAATCTGTCCGGGTTGATTCCTATGTGCTCCAGAACCTTTTTTGCCAGACTCACCATAGTAAGAGCGTGATAATTACCGTGGGTAATATAGTTGCACTCATTCAAGTGGCAGGCACCGATGAAAACGCCGTCCACTCCGTTTGAAAAGGCCCGGAACACGTGAGACAGATCGACGCGACCGGAACACATTACACGAATGAGCCTCATTTCAGTTGTATATTGACTTCTGGAAACTCCAGCTAAGTCGGCTGCACCGTATGCTCACCAGTGGCACACAAAGCCCAAAATCTTTGGTTTAAACTTAAGACCTGCACTCATGCGTATTTCACCTCGTGCTTGTTAATCCCGGTTCGACTCGTGACATCCATTTTCACTAGCGCCCGAAGCTAAGCGGATTTTTCCGCCGGAAACGCTGCATCGATAGCGCTCAGGAGTTCATCATCGGTAAAGTGTTTGAGCTGAATGGCATTTGTGGCGCATTTTGCGTTGCACAGACCGTCGCCCTTGCACAAAACAGGATTTACCCTGGCCTTCCTGCCTTCCGGTGTCTCATAGAAATCTATCGCCCCGTAGTTACATACCGTAATGCATGCTCCGCAGGACACACACTTGTTCTCGTCAACTTCACAGACGGACCCGGAAGCAACTACAATATCCCGTGACAGAAGAGTCAAAACTCGCCCTGCAGCTCCATAGGACTGCTTAATCGTTTCCTGTATGAACTTGGGGTAGTGGGCCGATCCGCACAGAAACACACCATCAGTGCCGAATTCCACCGGCTTGAGCTTAACGTGTGCCTCTTTGAAGAAGCCATCGGGGTTGAGCGTCACTTTAAACAGTCCGGCAACATCCTTGGTCGCTTCAGACGGGACCACCGCCGCTGCAAGAGATACGATATCGGCATTCAATACCAGCTTGTTCCCGAGAATGTAATCCGTAACGGTCACATTCAGCACGGGCCTGCCGTCTTCAGTCTCTCCGGGTTCCACTTCCGGTGGATCTTCCGGTTCCCAGCGAATGAATTTGACGTCCTTATTAGACGCTTCTCGGTAATAATCTTCGTTGAATCCGTAGGTCCTCATGTCCCTGAACAGGACATATATGTCGGCCTCGGGGTTTTTCTCCTTGAGCTTCAGCGCATTCTTGACGGCCTGGCTGCAACACAAGCGGCTGCAATAATTCCGGTCCTCATTTCGGCATCCAACACATTGTATCATCACCACACTCTGAGCGCCGATCACGTTTTCTGCGCCCGACGCAATTCCGGCCTCCAATTCAAGGTGCGTCATCACCCTTTCATCTTGACCGTACAGGTATTCCGTCGGGGTGTACAGATCAGCACCTATGGCAAGAACCGCAGCTCCATGTTTGATGTTGGACAATCCCTTTTCCGATTGAACCGTCGTAACAAAATTCCCTACGTAACCAGTGGAATCCAATATTTCTGCTCCATGATACACATGAATCAGAGCGTGGTTATAGACCTTAGCTATGAGATCATTGAGGTATTCTTGAACATCCATGCCGTCCAGCGTCGAATGGATTCGCCGTGCAATCCCACCAAGCTCGGTTTCCTTTTCTATCAGGTGCACCTGATGTCCCTGATTAGCTACGGAAAGAGCGCAATTCATGCCGGCTATACCGCCGCCGATAATGAGTGCAGACTTGTTCACCGGCAGATCGTATTCACGTAACGGCTCAAGCCTCCGTGCCCGAGCCACGGACATTCGAGCTATATCCTTGGCCTTCTGTGTCGCCGCTTCCTTTTCCTTTGAATGAACCCAGGAGTTGTGCTCCCGGATGTTTGCCATTTCAAAGTAATACTGATTGATACCGGCTTCCCTCAATGTATCCCGGAATAAGGGCTCGAGCGTTCTCGGCGAGCATGCCGCAACCACAACTCGGTTTAATCCCTTCTCCTTAGCCATATCCGTGATTTCCTTCGCGGAATTCGTGGCACAGGAGAATAGCTGCTCCTGAGCATGCACCACATTCGGAAGAGTTTTTAGATACTCCACGGTTTCCGGAACATTAACGATTCTTCCTATATTCGCGCCGCAATGGCACACAAAAACGCCGATTTTCGGTTCTTCCTGCGAGACGTCCCTTTCAGGCGGATACTCTCGCTCCCGAGCCAACTTTCCGCGCCTGTAATCGAGAAGCTCTCCAATCTGTGAACTTGCCCCACTCGCGCTGAAAACCGATTCCGGTATATCCGTAGGGCCCGTAAATGCGCCGCTCACGAAAACCCCCGGTCTGCTCGTCGTCATAGGGTTGGCCGGATCGGTTACGCAGAAATTGTGATGCTCAAGTTCTATTCCGAATTTATCGGCAATTGATTGCACCTTGACCGGCGGATTCAGCCCCACGGACAGGACAACCATATCGAATTCTTCTTGTTTAACGCCTTCATCCGGGGTGGAATATCTAACCTTCACATTCTTCGTTACCGGGTCTTCTCCTACAATGGAAACATAACTCCTGACGAATCGGACATCCGAAAGCTCACTTGCCCTCTGGAAATATCGTTCGAAATCCTTGCCGAATGATCGAATATCATTGTGGAAAATGGTGCAATGAGCATCAGCATTGTGATCTTTTGTGAGAATGACCTGCTTTTGACTGTACGTGCAGCACACACCTGAACAATACGTATTCTCACCTTCAGTAACTCTTCGTGATCCTACGCACTGAATCCAGGCCACGTTATGCGGATGAGTCTTATCGGATTTACGCAGCACTTCGCCTTCGTAAGGTCCGGTTGACGATAGCAGCCGCTCATAATCCATGCTCGTGACTACGTTTTCATATTTGGAATAACCGTATTCATCCTTTACCGTCGGATCGAACGGCTCGATACCAGGTGAAAGTATGATTGCGCCGACTCTAATCTCAATCTTTTCAGGCTTTTGCTGAAAATCAATGGCCTTCGCTTGACACACGGACTCACAAATACGGCACTTTTTCTCTTTGAGATAAATACAGCTTTCGTCAATGTAGGAAATGAGCGGAATAGCCTGGGAAAAGTAAACATGCACCGCCTTGTTCATCGAAATCTCCTGATTGAACTTGTCAGGATACTCGATGGGACAATACTCTACGCATGTAGTGCAACCCGTGCATTTGTCTTCTATGATGTACCGAGGCTTCTTCGTGAGATGTACGGTAAAATCTCCCGCTTGACCTTCGACTCTGTCAACTTCCGTATACGTCATGACTTCTATATTTGGATGCCGGCCGACCTCGACCAGTTTAGGCGAGAGAATTCACATACTACAGTCGTTGGTCGGAAACGTCTTATCCAGCTGAGCCATATGGCCGCCTATACTGGGCGCCTTTTCGACCAGATAAACCCGAAAGCCCGCCGTTGCGAGGTCCAGAGAAGCTTGAATGCCGCTCACGCCTCCACCGAAGACCATGACGTCCCCGTAATCGCTGCCGACACCCGAACAAAGCTGCCGGATTTTCTCATGTAGTAATTGTTCTTCTGCCATAATCAATCACCTCATCGGGCGGCACACTCGGTTGCAGACATCAGAATCAGGCAATCCTAAGCATGCGGTTTGTTGTGTACTTATGAGTTATATCAGTCCAGATCGAGATTCTCTTTGCACTTATTGCACTTCATTGCCCCGCGGAAAACCTTGTTTCCGCAGCTCTGACACACGTACCGGGCCTCTTCGTCCATAATCCATTTCTCGGTACCAAACTCCCGCCGGTATGGAACGGCCCTGAGCATTACCTTCTTGCCCACCGTCATGGAGAAGTTTTCAATCTTATCGCACGGAAAATCGTTGCACTCGTGACATCCTGCATAGCCCCGCAGTTCATTGCAGTCTCTGATATCGCATTGCTGACAATGCATGAAACGATCGTCAGAAAAGCACCCGTTGCAATGCATGTCTTCCACGGTGAGATTTTCGCTGTTCGGAAGAGTGCCTTTCCCCGGAGTTCCTCCTTTGTAAAGGCTCGCCAGTCGCTCCTTCAATTTCACGTTATTATCGCGGTGCGCAATATGAATCGCACAGACACCGCAATACAGTCCGCACGGAGATGCAAAATCAGGATTAATGTTCATGGCTTCCCTATCCAAGAGAATTGGGGCCTGGGTAGATTTGTGCTTTCTATATGACTTCTTGAATAATCTCGGTGATATCTTTGACTTCGATTTTTTCGATCGCGTCCAAAGTCAAACGGCTGTCCTCGAAGTTGGATATGCAGTATGGACAGGCAGTAACAAGGATTTCGGCTCCCACATCCATTGCCTGCTCCAATCGTATGTCGCAGAACCGTTCGCCCTTTTGTGTTTCCATCCAAATTCTGCCGCCGCCGCCACCGCAGCACAGGCTGTCCACTCCATGATCAGCAAGTTCATTGAATTCCAGCCCGGATACCTTCTTCAGAACCTGTCTCGGCTCATCATAAATGCCGTTATGCCGGCCCAAATAGCAGGGATCATGGTAGGCAATCTTCTTGGCATATTCTTTATTCAATTCAAGGCGTCCATCTTGAATAAGCTCAAAAAGGAATTGCGTCAGGTGAACCACTTCAAAATGAACCATAAATTCCGGGTATTCATTCTTGAACGTGTGATAGCAATGGGGAGATGATACGAGGATCTTCTTCACGCCGTTGTCTATGAAGTTTTTTATGTTGTCTTTGGCCAGTCGCCTGAATAGCTCTTCTTCCCCGGTCTTACGGATGCTCTCCCCGCAACAGTTTTCTTTTTCACCCAAGATTCCGAAATCGACTCCTGCTTTGTTTAGAATAGCCGCAGTAGCCCGAGCCACCTTCTTTAATCTCGGGTCATAGCTCAAATAACAACCGGGAAAATACAGGATCTCCATGCCCTCTGCAAATGGCTGTACCGACAATCCCTGAGCCCAGTTGGCCCTGTTCTTTCGCTCCTCGCTCAAAGGATTGCCTTCACCTACTAAACTCGCACTGACCGTCCTTACAGGTTTTACGGCCTGTGGAAATACCTGATATTGAGTAGCAAGCCTGCGAAGGGCAACTCCCGAATCTATCTGCTTTACATCCCTCGGGCACCTCTGAGGGCATCTGCCGCATGTTGTGCAACGCCAAATGTCTTCACTCTCGATGTCCGTCAAGCCGAAGGTCGCTTCTCTGACGATCTTACGCATGCTGAAGCTTCTCACACGGTTCCAGGGGCATACCGTATCGCACAACCCGCACTGAAAACACCTCTTAAAAGCGTCTCCACCGCTGGCTTTTATTTCATCCACTATCTCTTTGAAGGGGGTTACAATATCCATTATCTCTTCCTAGTGTTTTGTTCGTTGATGCTTGAAACCCTTAAACTCCCTCTATGAGCTATTCCTTCTTGGATAGTGTCATTCGGGTTACCGTGTCTATCATCTTATCCAAACCATACTTGTTGGCGAGTGCTTCCAGCCCGATCTCCAGATCTTCCTGCTCTTCACTCTCTTCAACTTCCTCTTCACGCTCTTCATAAATCAGTGCATCAACACCGCACCACTGGACACATAAAGGCTTCTCCAGCGTGGGGTCGCTTTCGCACATGTCGCACTTCAAGGGAAGACCCGAATCAGGTTCTTTGAACAGATTACGTGAAGGACACGAGGCTCTGCAGAATGAACACTCATCGTATTCTTTGCCGTCAATTGTGTACTTGTCTCTGCCCGCACATTCGGCCGGCGTATATTCTCCTGCATACACCGGAACATACATGTCCTTAAGAGGTTCACGGATAATTCTAATCCTCGACCTTGCAGGGTTGTTGCTGCTGTATTTCGGAGCCGCATGAAACGCGGAGCAAGCCACTTCACATGCACGGCAACCATTGCACTTGTCGACGTCTATTTTTATGGTCTTTACGACTTTCTTTTTCTTCTCACCCATGTTGCTCAGCACTCCTCCCTTTAGGCCTTCTGTACTTCCACCGGCATCTCACCGGAAGGAGCTTGTTCAGTTTCAGCGTAAATGCCTCTTGCTTCAAAATCATCGGCTACATAATCAAGATTGAGACCATGCAGGGACTCTCTCGTAGGGACACCCTGGCTGTTCCAACCCTTGAAATCGTAATAGGTATCCAGGAGTTCTTTTTCTAATTCCGGGAATCGTTTCTTCCAATGGTTCTCAGGCGGCTTGTCGTCTTTACGGCGCATGCCTCGCCTTATGTTGAATGCCCTTACGAGCGTTCGATACCGTTTGGCTGCTTTCTTAAGCAACTCCTCGTCCATTTCAATGCCGGCTCCCGCTGAAATGAACTTCGGGTAATTATGGATGTGATAAGGAGGCTTCAGAGGGAATGATGACAGACCGGCACACATGCCTAGTGCATCGTCGATGTAGTGCATCATTTCCTGCCAATCGACTATGTCGCAGCACATCTGAACTGTTGGAAAGAAAGGCATGGACTTTTCTCCGCGAGGTTCCCACTCGAGAAGAATATCTTTAAACTTGTCGTCCGGAACCTGGAACCAATCCTTTACGAAATCCTCCCTCTCCTGCATGGTAAGGAAAGGAGCCTGGGGAAACTGCCCTTCAATCTGAGTAATGTTGATCTTTTCGCCCGTGCAATACATGAGGAAATAGATCGGATTCAACATGGAAAGCTTTAACGGGAGCTGCTCATGCTTTTTGATATTGTTGTGAGCATACGCTTCGGCGCCGTTGCCGATCTGTTGTGCCGCCCAGTACGTACCGTTGGCCAACACATCACCGATGCCTTCACGTCGAACGATTCGGTCCAGAAGCCAGTAAAATCTACCCTCATTGTCCTCGGGCATTCCCGGGAAATCGCTGTCCTTCAAAATCCCGTTTTCAAGTAGTTCCAGAGCGAATGCCATTACCTGAGGCGTCGAAAAGCCGTCAACACCGTATTCCGTTGCGCTCTGTGCAATCCCCAAACCGAATTCCAGATCGGAAAAGGCCGCCATGGTATACGTGAGCTTTGAAAAGCACTTCATCATGTACGTCGGTAGCCCCGGAGGCGATATGGTTGCACCGCAAGTCATCGGACAGTTGTAGCAGCTAATTAAGCGGGTCCGCATGCTGTCCAATGTTTCCATCCACTGAGCCGCAATTTCATCATTCCAGAAGTCTTTTCTCCGGACCCGTGAATTCCCCCACATGAAGTTTTCCGTGTGCCACTTTTCGTCGTGAACCTTCATCTCTTGAGGCGATCCAAGTCCCGCCAATATGGGCATCACTCCGGGAATGGGATTCTCGTTACGAAACTTTATGTATTGCAGTACTTCGTTGCACAGGCCCATAAACTCTGCGGGTTTCGCTACGTTGATATCTTTCGTACCCCGGACGACAACCGCCTTGAGGTTCTTGTCCCCCATCACTGCGCCGATTCCGCCTCTGCTCGCACTGGAACGGCCCTGCTCAATAGATGCAAAATAAACTCGGTTTTCGCCGGCAAGACCAATGCTGGCCACCTGAGCATTAGGCTCTTTCAGCTCCTTACGAATTGTTTCCGCCGTCTCCAATGTGCCCTTGCCCTGCAAATGTGTGGCGTCCCGCAGCTCAACCGTATCATTGCTGATCCACAGATATACGAGCTTCGGCGACTTGCCGCGGAATATCACTTTGTCATACCCGGCATATTTCAATTCCGGAGCCCAAAAACCTCCCATCATTGAAAACGCCATCAACTGAGTCTGAGGCGAAACCGTAGAAACAATCGTGCGGTTGCAACCGGTAGCAGGTGTCCCACAAAGCAGCCCCGCGCTGAAAATCAAGAGATTTTCAGGTGAAAAAGGATCAACCTCGGGAGGAACCCTGTCCCAAAGTATCTTTGCGCTTGTACCTAAGCCTCCCAGGTAAAGCTCCGTATCCCTCTGGTCGGTTTCCACCCTCTCTATGTTTCCTCGGGTGAGATCAACCTCCAAATTGAACCCTGTTTCTGCGTATCTCATTTTTTACCTCTTACACTCGGCTGCAATACGGTTCGTAAACTCGCTGCAAGAGAAATAGTAGCTCACGGCGTAAACGGAATCGGTCTTATTGGAAAACGTTCTTACATTTCTGATTTGAACTGAATGTGCCCCAGAGCCTTTGTCACTTGCACGGCATTACTGCTTTCAAACTCCGGGAAGCATTACCCAATCATTTTCGTCTCAAAAGAAACATACCGTAGATGACCCACGGTTGGATATATGCTACATACGAATATAGCTTACATTAAATCTATGTCAAGCGAATTTGTAGAGAAAAAGGGATACGACCACTAAATCTTCACAGCTCCTTATGTCATACTTGACATATATGTTGGAGACATATAGCCATAACTCCCTGTTCTATTTTCTGTTTTCAGCATGGGACCGACCGTAACATCGCCCGACCAAGACACCATTGTCGCATCCAAAACCTCAACGCAATCCCACAAAAAACTTGACGCAATTACATATGAGTGGTATTCGGTTAACAAATACAGCCAAGTGCGAATTGTAATACGCGGGGTCAATGAATGCTCTATCCGGAAATTCCGGAACCCATAATAGTAACGGCTTCCAAACGCAGGAGCGCGTCCGCTGATCGAAAACGACGCCTTATCTTGGAGTCGGCCGAGAATATCTTCGCCTCAAGAGGATTTCACGATACGACTATTTCGGACATAGCCGTCGACTCCGGTGTACACGAAGCATCTATATTCCAGTACTACAAGACAAAAGAAAATCTCATCGTCACCATTCCCGAACGCCACCTAAAGGAAACTCTCGCCGGCATCACCGAGCATCTTCAAGGAATGAAAGGCGCCGAACCCAAAATCAGAAAGCTTTTGTGGCATCAGCTCCGGGACCTCTCCATCAACAAGAACTATACATCCATATTGCTGCGGGAACTCCGCACCATGCCGGCATTCTATGAATCGCCCGCCTATGAAATGATTCGTAAATACAGTGCCTTTGCAGCGGAAGCAATCAGGGAAGGAATACGGGACCACGAAGTCGATCCTGAAATAGAAGTGATCCTTGTCTTGGAAATGATCTTTGGTGCAATCGACAGCATCGTCTTGAGATGGCTTTTCTTCGGCGATCCATACGACCCAAATGAAGCTGCGGACGCCCTGTGTTCGCTCATTAAAGCGGCCATTTGGCGCAGTGACGATTCAACCGGCAACGACGGCGGTGATGAACCCACCCGCGGAGAACTCCGGCGCAGGAGCATTATGGAAGTCGCCTCCGAAGTGTTCGGTAAAAAAGGCTACGGTGGAGCCACCATCTCAGAGATCGCAGGCAAAGCCGGCATTGCAGAAGCTTCAATATATCAGTACTTCAAGAGCAAAGAGCAGCTCCTGCTTTCAGTAATGGGAACCTGGTTCATCGAATTGGCCGACGAATTGGAGAGCGTCTTTTCGGGGAATCTGAATCCGTGCCAAAGACTTCATTTCCTGTTGCGAAGGTGGGCTCTTGATTTTCAGATTCGTGAATGGGAAACCCGGGTCCTTATTCTCGAACTCTATCGTAATCCCAAATTCTACGAATCCCAGGAATACAGAAATACCCGCCGCTTCTGGAACCTCCTGAAGCAAACGGTTGAAGCGGGCCGCCAAAGCGGTCATTTCCGCAGGGACTTCGATATCGGCTACTACTTACATCTCGTCCAGGGTGCTTTCGAACACGAAGCCCTCGCACGAATGATGCTGTCCAAAAAGCAGCCTACGATAGCCGGCACGGAACAGATGATTAATTTGCTTTTAAGAGCGATCAAAGTCTGACCTGGTCACGACGTTATCCTCTCACCGCATTGATCCCTATTCGGATCACATGGGTCAACCCCGGACCTAGACCCCGCCCCTAAAATCCGGCTCGGCTGCACAAAAGCTCTTTCTCCGCTTCCTTCAAATCCGAAACCACCATTCTGCGGACCAGCTCCTTAAAGGTAACTTTGGGAACCCAGCCAAGTTCCTCCCGGGCTTTCGTCGCATCGCCTAAGAGCTTTTCCACTTCAGTGGGCCTAAAATAATGAGGATCAACCGCCACGAGCTTCCTGCCGTTTTCGGAATCAATCCCCACCTCATCAATGCCCTCACCCTGCCACTCGACGAATATCCCGACTTCCCTGAACGCAAGCTCCACAAATTCCTTCACCGAATGCGTTTCTCCCGTTGCAACCACGAAATCGTCCGGTTTGTCATGCTGCAAAATGAGCCACATTGCTTCGACATAATCACGAGCGTGCCCCCAGTCCCGTCGAGCATTCAGATTCCCGAGATACAGCCTCTCCTGAATTTCAAGCTTTATCCTTGCAACCGCCCTTGTGATTTTGCGAGTAACGAATGTTTCCCCTCGCATCGGCGACTCATGGTTAAACAGTATCCCGTTGGAAGCGAACAAGTTGTAAGCTTCACGGTAATTCTTCGTAATCCAGAAGCCGTAAAGTTTGGCCACACCATACGGACTCCGTGGATAAAACGGGGTGGTCTCCTTTTGGGGCCATTCCTGAGCAACCCCGTAGAGTTCACTCGTAGATGCCTGATAGAACCGCACACGCTCTTCCATGTTCAGGATTCGGATCGCCTCAAGGAGCCGCAATGTGCCCAACGCATCAGAATTGGCGGTGTATTCCGGGGCTTCAAACGACACTTTCACGTGGCTCTGCGCCGCCAAATTGTATATTTCAGTCGGCTGAAATTCCTGAATTATCCTGATCAAATTCGTGGAATCCGTCATGTCCCCATATTCAAGAAGCAGCCGGCGTTCCTTCACCTGATAATCCTGAAAAAACTTGTCGATCCTGTACGTATTCAGGAGCGAACTGCGCCTCTTGATCCCGCAGACCAAATAGCCTTTGTTGATCAGGAACTCCGTCAAATAGGCCCCATCCTGGCCCGTCACCCCTGTTATCAATGCCCGTTTATCGCTGATTAGGTTCATGTTGAATCCTGAAAAGTAATCTGATTTTGTTAGCATTAAACGCGTTTTGAGTCAAATTGCCCAGG
>CAZTJA010000067.1:0-1627 GCA_964613745.1 uncultured Syntrophaceae bacterium | reverse complement strand
GCAGCCCTTTTCGGGTATACAATCCAAGAAAAATCAATCTCAATGCGAGTCTTACCAGTAAAACATCATGCCATCTCAACCGGCCAAAGCCGCAATCCCGCAAGTCCGAAACGGCATCGACGACAACAACTGGACCACCATCATCCGGCCACGCAGGCCGTGGTTCGACATCAGCATCCGAGAACTCTGGCAATACCGTGACCTCATCCGGCTGTTCGTCCGCCGAGATTTCGTGGCTCAGCACAAGCAAACGATATTAGGACCGCTCTGGTTTTTCATACAACCGCTCCTCACAACATTCATGTTCACTCTAATATTCGGAAGAATCGCCAAAATCCCAACGGACGGCGTGCCCGATTTGCTCTTTTATCTTGCCGGCCTTGTCTGTTGGCAGTATTTCTCACTTTGCCTCATCCAAACATCCGATACCTTTGTGGCAAATGCCGGCATCTTCGGCAAAGTCTATTTCCCACGTTTATCAATTCCAATTTCCATCATCATTTCGAACCTCTTTAAATTCGGCATTCAGTTCGTCCTTTTCGCTCTATTCCTTGTGTACTTTAAGTTGAAAGGTGCTCCCATACACCTCACCTGGGTTGTCCTTCTTACTCCCGTCCTCCTGATCCTCATGGCCGTCCTAGCGCTCGGCACCGGCATACTCATATCGTCACTCACCACCAAGTATCAGGATTTGCGGCATGTAATGGCCTTCGGGGTCCAGCTCTGGATGTATGCGACACCGATTGTGTATCCCCTCTCCCAGGTCCCGGAACACCTCCGCAACTACTTCGCACTGAACCCAATGACCGCCATAGTCGAAACATTCAAGCTCGGCTTTCTCGGTGTAAGCTCCATTCGTCCCGAACAGCTTATCATCGGCACGGTTTCCACCTTCGTAATCCTTATAATCGGGCTGATGCTCTTCAGCCGTGTTGAAAAAACCTTCATGGACACCGTGTAGCATGTCGGTCGTAATCAGAATTGAAGATATATGGAAACAATATCGTCTAGGGGTTATGGGATACGGAACCCTTCGTCACGATTTCACGAGCTGGTGGGCTAGAGTCAGGCGCAAAGAGGACCCGAACGCCCCCATTGGAGCGAACGGCCACAGAATGGATTATGAGAAGATCTGGGCGCTCAAGGGAATCAACATAGATGTGAACGAAGGTGAAATCCTCGGCATCATAGGAAAGAATGGTGCCGGCAAATCCACCCTACTGAAAATTTTATCCCGAGTTACCGCCCCAACAAAGGGTCGCATAAAGATCAAAGGTCGAATAGCGAGCCTCCTTGAAGTGGGCACCGGCTTTCATCCTGAACTCACCGGACGTGAAAATATTTTCCTGAACGGCACTATTTTGGGGATGACAATCACCGAAATCAAAGGTAAGTTTGACCAGATCGTGGACTTCTCTGGAGTCGAGAAGTTCATCGACACACCGGTGAAACGGTATTCCAGCGGCATGTACGTGCGCCTTGCCTTCGCTGTTGCGGCTCACCTGGACCCTGAAATCCTCATAATAGACGAAGTGCTCGCAGTGGGGGATGCGGAGTTCCAGAAAAAATGCCTCGGCAAAATGGACTCAGTTGCCAAGAGCGGTAGGACCGTTCTATTCGTGAGCCA
>CAZTJA010000066.1:0-16257 GCA_964613745.1 uncultured Syntrophaceae bacterium | reverse complement strand
CCTGAATAGAATTTAATTTGATGAACGCCAGTTTGGCGGATACTGCGTTCAGTTCACATCATCGCACGCAAACTTGAACCTTTTCAGAATAGTGCCCACTTGACAGTGCCGCATCAAATGAGTAGACATGCCCTTATACGGATGTTCTCGGTGAGAGCTTCCGTAATTTTTTTTGGAGCCGGAACAATGAGTCGAACCAGTGAAGTACCGAATCCTGAAGAATGCGCGAATCGTATTCATGAGTTTACAGGCCGCATAATGGAGCCGGAAACTGCTTGCAAAATATGGGCAAGCGTTCTCCAGCACAAATGGATATTGTCTGAAAAATTGGGACGAGATGTCGGTATCAAAGTAGCCTGTCTGGATTTCATTGAAAACTCGGATGTTTTCGGCACTGATTTCCGAGAAGTCCAAAATGTTGAGCTGCTAAAGGAACTCGGCGCTCGCATGTTGGACCGTTCAGCCTGGGATACTATTTCGGAATCTCAGCCACCTAAACAGATCGTTAATAAAAGAATAATTTTGCCTCTGACGGAGCGGGAACTTGCGGCTAAACACGGAGTTACTCCACCGAAGACAATCATTTTCTTCGGCCCCCCAGGAACTGGTAAAACGCACTTCGTAAAGGCGATAGCCGGAATACTGCAATGGTGGTACATTGAAATTAGCCCAAGCAGCCTGATGACGGAAGGCTCGGAGAGAATAGGGGCAAATCTCAAACGTGTCATGGAGAAGGCAGGGGACCTGGATAAAGCAGTCGTGTTCATAGACGAATTTGAAGAAATTGCCGGCAATCGAGAGCACGCTTCTCGATTAGACAAATCAATTACGAACGAATTCATGAAACAGGTTCCATTGTTAAAGAAGCAGGCCGGCAGAATACTTCTCATTTGTGCTACGAATTACATTCGCCAGCTAGACGCAGCTCTATTAAGACCCGGTAGGTTCGACTGCATCATTCCCGTTGGGGGCATGGATGATCAGGGTAGAAAAACTATCTTCGAGCATTACTTGTCCAAAACAAACAAAGGTAAGATCGACGTGGAAAAGATAGTTTCTATGATCCCCCTCTTCACCCCTGCCGACATCGAATACCTGTTTCAAAAGGTTACCCAGGAAGCATTTGAAAAAGAATATCAGCTAGGCAGGGACTTCAAATTGGACAACGAAATATTCATTAACAACATTGGGAAGATGCGACCAACTCTTTCCAGAGAGATAATTTCGGAGTTCGAACAGGATTATAAAGACTATACACGATATTAATTCGACAAAAGGTGCGAGGACTTTTCATACACGCTGTTGGATCAATTTTTGCTCTACCGTCCTGTTTCATGAATGTTATCTTCGCTTGCCTTGGTCCGAGGAGCAGGTTATAAAGATCTAGGCTTTAGGTAGACATCTCCAGAAACTACAAGACTCTCCGTTCAATTGACTAGATACGGCAATTTCAACACGGCTAGCCGAATCTACGTCCAAAGAAAGTCCACGATGAAGCATAAGATTAACGCAAAGAAATTTCTTGCGGATTTCAATGCGGGAATGCCGCAACTCGAACTCATGCATGTCTACGGCCTCAACAAGACTGCTTACCGCAAGCTCCTTGAAACCCTGGTCGACCGCAAATTACTTGATGAAATGGTTCTGAAAAATTTGGAATTTAGTGAACAGCTCGAAGCTGAGACGATGATCGCAGTTCGTGCACGCAACCTGATGGAATCAGATAGGGCCAAGGAATCCCAACTTTATGATTCGGAATTCAAAAGCCCTCCGGGACAAGGCAATCCGTATCTTCCCGAAGACGTGTCATTCATGCCGAGCCCTAAAGACACCGGGATCAACGATCCCACAAATATAATCAGCAGACCTATCCGGGATATTAACAACTGCCCCCAATGTGGAGCAAAAACAACCGCGAAGTCCCTCATATGCCCTGAATGCGGACATGTTTTGACCGGTGGAGACCGGTGGGACAATGTGGACGCTCCAAAGCGCCTGATCGATCGTATACCTCCCAAGCTTCTGGGCTGCATGATTGCTCTCCCTATAGGCATTCTGCTGTTTTTCCTTTTCCGAAATATTATCATGCCCATGAGTCAGAAGGCGGTTTCAAAGCATGCCGATGCAATTCTCAAGGAATCTGAAGGCAAAGCTCCACTCGACAAAGCCAAAGAAATTGCGCAAATGGCATCGCGTGGAAGCACAAATGCCGATCTCATCCGTTTACAGTCTCAGGATATAATCTCATCCTATAATAACAACATGAATAGGTTCATTGCCGGGTCCGGCTGGTACGATTTGTCGGATCAGGGAAAACTCAATCAGCTATATACCATAAGGGAATCGCTCATCAAGAGCGGTCTGCCCAGCTACTTCCATATGGTCAATGAATCGGGAACGGTCCTCGCCACAGTAAGGGGCGATGATCTGTCTCTGTCTTCACCGGATAATCCCTCCTCGCCTATGGTTGATCCCCAGCCATTCACGCCGGCAGCAGATCCCGAAGACTCTGGTCTTGCTCCATCGGAGACACCTCACCGACGCTTGCCGGGCGGATTGGATCGGCTCATGCCTCGTCCCGGTATGTAACGCTGAATCCTGTAAAATAGATAGGCGATACCAAATAATAGTTTGTGTGAGTGCCCGGCATCTCCAGCCAATAACATTTTGAAATTCTTGGGGTAACTACCGTTTTATCAAGAGGATGTAGTTGCTAAGATGCTAGGTTATGTTCTGGAGTAAAATCCCACAACCAAGTTGAAAATCAATGAGATTTATTAGTTCTATTGTGATGCTGTGCAGAATATATTGATTCTTGTGCTCCTGGTGTGACTTCTCAGGTTATTTCGCATGAAGGCTTTTGCTCCTCAATGTTGCTATCGTGCCTCATCATATTGTTTGATTTTCCTTAGGATCGGCGTTTGAGAGACAATGACAAAAAGGGATCCATGTTTAATGGAACCCTGTAGAAGGTGGGTCGTCCCCGGAAATATGCAATCTTATTATGTCATGCGATCAGTTGCAAACTTGAACTCTGGTGCAGCGTCTCTCACCGAATCTGTTTGTATAACATCTCTTTTCCCAGTAACAATTGTCTTCCAATACCGTACCTGTATAAATTATCGGTGATCCCCACCAGTGTCGCCCATGGTGCCCCCAATGGCCGTGATGTCCATGATGCCCGTGGTGTCCATGATGTCCGAAATGTTTGCCCCCTCCTCCGCCATGATGAGGTCCTGCTGTTGCGATTGTTGCAGAATTCACGATTAGAAATCCTACGAACAGTATTGCCGCTGTGATCACCAATAATTTCTTCATTGCCTTGCCCCCTTGTTTTGTGTCGGCTAATGCCTCTAATTAAACTGTTCGATTTCTATTTGTGGTATGTGACAGAAAATTCTTTTAGTTGAGCGATAAACATTTTCAATTGCAATGAACCATTGTTGAACAGCGTCGATTCTGAGATAATGAGCCACATTATGCATGCAGATACGGGTTTGACAATTGATTCAACCAAAATGAGCATTCAAATAAACCCATTAAGCTTGCTGGTACCCACGTTTCCGGCTTAATATTATAAATCTCAAGTTTTTTTGCTGGATAATTAACATGGCCGAAATTCCTTTGGCAAAGGACATCATAATAATCTGCGGAATGGCGCTAATCGTTATTACCGTATGCAGCAGGATCGGTATTCCCAGCATTGTGGGATTTCTCGTGACGGGAGTAGTCGCGGGGCCGAACGGCTTGGGGCTCATCGGCCAAACCGCTGATGTACACCATCTCGCCGAGATAGGCGTGGTCTGCTTGCTATTTACCATCGGTTTGGAGTTTTCGATTTCCCACCTTATGAGCATAAAAAAAATCGCGTTCGTCGGAGGGGGACTTCAGGTCTTTGGGACCATTCTAATAGTAGTAGCTATCGGGATGCTTGGAGGCAGACAAATTAATCAATCCGTTTTTTTTGGTTTGCTTCTTTCATTGAGCAGCACGGCGATAGTGCTGAAAATTCAACAGCAACGGCTTGAGACGGAAGCGCCGCAAGGTCGGATCAGTTTAGGAGTTTTGTTATTTCAGGACATTATAGTTGTTCCATTTCTCTTATTCACTCCAATGTTGGCGGGTCAAAGCTCCCGGATTGATCTTGAAGTGTTGACTCTTTTGGTCAAAGCCTCGCTTCTCATCTCGATAGTATGGGTTATGGCTAAATGGGTGGTGCCTTATGTATTTTATAAAATTGCGGATCTGAATAGCCGAGAATCATTCATCATAGCGGTAGTTCTTATTGTCTTAGGTATGGCCACTTTAAGTTCCGTGCTGGGTCTTTCTTTAGCGCTTGGAGCATTTTTGGCCGGCATCATAGTTGCCGAATCCGAATATAATCACAGGGCTTTGGGTACTGCGTTACCCTTCCGAGATTTCTTCACTAGCCTCTTTTTCGTCTCTATCGGCATGTTACTCAACATCGAATTCGTAATGGAGCATCTTCCGGCGTTGATGATGCTGACCTTCGTCGTTGTTTTGATCAAATTGACTGTTACCGGAGCTGCGGTCTGGGGATTAGGCTTTCCCGTACGAATAGCTATACTCACTGGATTGTCCCTGGGCCAAATAGGAGAGTTCTCTTTTGTGCTGGCTCAGGCTGGTACCGCAGTAAATTTAGTTGATCCGGAGACTTATCAGTATTTTGTCGGGGTTTCCGTTTTAACGATGAGCATAACTCCATTCCTCATTTCGGGTGGCGAGACAATAACATCGGCGTTGATGAAACTGTTGCCGCTCAGATTAGTAGCATCCCGCAATCTGCCGGAACGGAAGACCGACAAAGAGCTTACAAACCACATGATAATAGTGGGCTACGGCCTAAATGGTAGACATTTAAGTTTGGCAGCTGAGTTTGCCAAGATACCGTGCATTATAGTCGAACTGAACCCCGAAACGGTTCGCCGCGAAAAAGCAGATGATCAGCCTATATTTTACGGAGATGCCTCCGAGGTTCCGGTCCTTGAGCACGCCGGCATCTACAACGCCCGAATACTTGTGATTGTAATTTCGGACCCGTCTGCCACCAAACGGATTATTGATACCGCACGAAGACTCAATCCCGGAATTCACATCATTGCAAGGACTCGCTTTGTGTCGGAAATCGATCCGCTACACGAGCTTGGAGCTGATGAAGTCATTCCGGAGGATTATGAAGCTTCGGTAGAAGTCCTAAGTAGAGTATTAAAGAACTACCTCGTTCCCATTGACGACATAGAAAATCTCCTTGAAAAGATCAGGTCGGACAGCTTCCGAATGCTGCGGCAAAAAGACTTTCCAAAAACTCCTTATTTTGGATTGCAATTGGCTGAATCAGAAATATCCAGCAGGCGAGTGCATGCCGGTTCAGAAGCGGAAAATAGATCCTTGCTCGAATTGGATCTGCGCAACCGGTACGGAGTGAATGTCATCGCCGTTCGCAGAAATGGAAACCTCATCGAGAATCCAGTGGGTCAAGAAGTATTGCAGGCTGATGACATTCTAATATTGTTGGGCCGACCCGAAAAACTGTCGGAAGTAAATCGAATATTATGAAAGTACATGTTCACACAGAGCCGGTTTGCTCCTGGAAGGCAGCATTCGCGGGGAATTGATTGACTTAACGCAGTTTTTTTGAATTCTTACACAGGGAAATGCGGGTCGGATGCTCGTATGGGCAATCTTCAATCTTCAAAAGTTTCATCCTCAACAATAGCCCAATCATGAGACTCCACCATTCTTTTGTCCAATTCGGCTTGGTCAATCACTCCTAAGACCACTAATTTCCTAAACAGACTTCGAAGTCCTTTCGCCGAAATCCCAAACTTTTTCATCAAAGCGGAATCTCCCAGTCCTGAGCGGATCGCTTTTGATGCTTCCGCTGCACTGATTTTAGCTTTTTCTCTCACGGGAAGAGGGTCTGCAACAGGAGCTGGAGAGTCAACTATAACTGAATCCTGAGTAAGAGATCTGCGAATTTCGTATTCCTGCCATTCCATTAAGCCGGCAGCCCTGAGTTGATCACTTAAGCTGGAATATGCTTTGGCCGACAAATTGAACTCCTGCATTATGGCCGCTTCATCCGCCCCGTTCTTCATCATTGCCAAAACCTGTTTCGCCGAGATTTTGATTGGCTTCCGCTTGGGCCTTTGAACCTTTCCGGCTTGTATACCCTTTCCTGCAGCCAGGAGTTTTTTTCGGTGAAGAGCTCCGGCTATGCTTGAAAGCAGCTCTTCACGTTCGAACGGCTTGACTATGTATCCAAGTGCTCCCAATTCCAGAGCTAAAACCCCCGTATCTCGGTCATTTACGGCTGTTACCATTATTACGGGAATGGAAGGATACAGTGTCCTAACTATGTTGAGGAGATCGATTCCGGACATTTTGGGCATGATGATGTCGCTTAGAACGAGATCATATTCTTCACGATGGAGTTCCTGCAAAGCTTCTTCACCGCTGGCAGCCTTTGCACAAGTATAGCCCTCAGTCATTAAATAACGCTGAATCAGACTTGCAATGTAAGGCTCATCGTCAACAATTAATATTCGGGCAGGAGACTGTTCATTCATGTTCCCTCCAGGGCATTGGGGCTGCTAATCGGATATGAGTGCATGAAAAAAAGTTTTTGCAAAATTGGTTCCGAGCTTGCCAGGTATTGGGTATCAATTCTTTCGTTTCGCTCAATCACACTCAAACAATTTTGAAATGGCTCACGAAAAAAATGTACCGGTCACGATGGCAATAAGTCTGAGTGATTTAACCATATTTCCTGGAGGCAAACCAAGATAAATACTCGTCGGAAAAGAGAGTTTGCAGAAACAGTAGACAAACAGGTATCTATTAGGATAATTGAATAATCTTATTTTTACAATTTTGAAAAATATGAATCCAAATTCCAGAATCGGCTCGATCTTTTACGCCTCAGGTTTTCTACTTCTCTCTTGTTGTATTTTGTTCGGCACTTACCTTTTTATCCAATCACAAAATTGTTCGGCCAAAAGACTCGAGAAAATATCTCTCGGCAGCACACCTACGGTTCTTTCGACTCTCATTTGGGTTGCTCAGGACCGGGGTCATTTCAAAAAAGCCGGCCTTGATATCTCGGTAAAATACTTTGATTCCGGATTCGAATGCGTCCAAGCTTTGATTGACCGAAAGATAGAGATAGCGTGTTCAGCGGAATTTGTTACCATTCAACCGCTGCTCGAAGCCAAGGATATCATGATTTTTGCGGCAATCGACCGGTGCGATGATGTGAAATTGATCGCCCGTAAAGAGAGCGGAATTACTGATCCAAAAGCTTTGAAGAACAAAAGAGTTGGCTTTACAAAGGGCACAAATGCTGAATTCTATTTAGGAGTTCTACTCGAATTATCCGGTTTGACGATGAATGATGTATTGATTACGAATGCCCGACCTACGGAACTAGCGAACTCTCTGGAAAAAGGTGATCTCGATGCAATTCTCATTTGGCATCCATTTAATGCATCCGTTATAGATCGTCTGAACCATCATATCCTTTACTGGTCAGCCCAGAGTCACCAAATGGAACATTGGGTACTGTCCTCTAGAACAGACACCATTCGTACGAGATCCGCAGAAATAAAAAAAATCGTGTCGGCTTTAGGACATGCAGAGCGGGATATGGAGGAAAATACCGCCAAGGCCAAGCAAATTGTAAGTAGATTTACAGGCATTAGTGAATCGCGCGTCAATCAATTCTGGGAAGATCACATGTTTGGAGTCAGCTTGCCTCAGTCGCTGTTGGTAGTTATGGAAGACCAGACAAGATGGAAAATCTCATCAGGACAGCAATCTCTCGAATACAAAATGCCGAACTATTTGAATCACATATATATTGATGGAGTGAAAAAAGTTAAACCTGAAGCGGTGTCCATAATCAATTCATACAAGCAGTAAATACTCGTGAAGGCAATTACCGTCTAAATGAGGAGGGTTGGATTTCAGTTGCATGGGATAGACTCCCCCCCTTATATCCCTTGACATGACGCTTAGGCTGCAAGCCTATCGAATGTAAAATATCGATCAAATCTATACATAGCATACCACAATTCCTATGAACCTTCAAAAGAAAGTTTTCACCTGAGAGTAAATTCGAACACCTCGAAATTCCGATTGTAGCCACTCACCCGCCGCACGATCATCACAATACTGTTAGTTGATCTTACAATTTTGTTAAGTTGTTCCGTTCAGCCGATCAGATCGGGATCTGTAAAATTGAAATATTCAGTAATTGCAGGTAGCTAGGTCACTCCGATTTCTTGGGCACGGTAGTTGCTTATCCCGTCGCAAGTTTAGAGAAAAGGTCGGAAAACATGAGAAAAATAGCCATTTACGGAAAGGGCGGTATCGGGAAGTCCACTACAACCCAAAACACGGTTGCCGGATTGGCGGAAATGGGCAGAAAGGTCATGGTAGTGGGATGTGATCCCAAGGCGGATTCAACGAGACTTCTTTTGGGCGGTCTGAGCCAAAAAACCGTCCTTGATACTCTGCGAACCGAAGGCGAGGATGTCGAACTGGATGATATCAGAAAAAGCGGCTTCAAAGAAACCATATGCGTAGAATCGGGCGGTCCGGAACCGGGTGTCGGTTGCGCAGGTCGAGGAATAATCACTTCCATTAATCTCCTAGAACAGCTCGGGGCTTATACGGAAAAGTTGGATTACGCCTTTTATGACGTGTTGGGCGACGTAGTCTGCGGCGGTTTTGCAATGCCGATACGAGAAGGCAAAGCCCAAGAGATCTATATCGTCGTTTCCGGCGAAATGATGGCAATGTATGCCGCGAACAACATCTGCAAAGGTATCGTGAAATTTGCGGAAGCGGGTGGGGTTCGCCTTGGGGGGCTGATTTGCAACAGCCGTAAAGTGGACAACGAAAAAGAAATGATAGAGGCGTTCGCTGAGAAGCTGGGAACCCAAATGATCCACTTCGTCCCAAGGGACAACATGGTACAAAGAGCTGAGATCAATCGAAAGACCGTCATTGAGTTTGATCCCGAACATTCCCAAGCATCCGAGTATAGGACACTCGCAAAAAAGATAGAAAACAACGAGATGCACGTGATTCCAAAACCCATGGAAACTGACGAACTGGAACAGCTTCTTATCAAGCACGGCCTTGCAGGCTGACATCGATCCCAGAAGAAAGGTGCGGAACCATGTTGATGATCAGATCTATAGTGAGACCAACGAAGGTGGATGATGTGCTTGCTGCGCTTATGGACGCAGGCTTTCCCGCAGTGACGAAAATTTCTGTTGTCGGTAGAGGCAAGCAGCGGGGAATAAAGATCGGTGAAATCACCTACGATGAAATTCCCAAAGAACTCCTGATTACTGTTGTCCAGGATTGCGATAAGGATTTTGTGGTGAAGACCGTAATCAAGGCGGCTCGAACAGGCGCAAAAGGTGCTTACGGGGACGGCAAAATCTTCGTAAGCCCTGTGGAGGAAGTCTACACAATCAGCTCCGGGATGAAGGAAACTCCGGGTGGTCCCATTGAAGAGGTGAAGATATGAAAGAAGTTATGGCGGTCATCCGTATGAACATGATGAATAAGACAAAAAAAGCTCTTTCGGATGCCGGCATATCGTCCATGACGGCGAAAGAGGTTTTAGGCAGAGGCAAAGGTCTAGTGGACACCAATATTCTCGAAGGGGCAGAAAAGGGATACGAAGAAGCCATAGCTCAGCTCGGTCACAGCCAGCGCCTTATTCCAAAACGATTACTGATGGTTGTGGTCCCTGAAAAGCTGGTTCCGAAAACCGTGAGTACCATTATCAAGATTAACCGGACGGGAAAATCCGGTGATGGAAAAATATTCGTTATGCAGGTGGCCGACACATTTGGAGTCAGGACCGGCGAGGGCGGAGATGGAACGCTGGACGATGTATAACGCTCCAAGTAAACGGTTTTATGAGCAAGAACGGAGACACTAATGAAGGCAGATACGGATCCATATATAACGAATGACGTTGAGTCTGTAGATCCCTATGACGTTAAGAAGGACATTTTAAGCAAGTATCCAACCAAAGCTGCACGAAAACGAGCTAAGCAAATCATCATAAATGAACCCGGTGAAGCAGGTAACTCACCGGAAATTGGTGCAAACACCAGAACCATTCCAGGGGTAATTACTCAGCGAGGCTGCACGTACGCCGGTTGCAAGGGCGTTATCCTGGGGCCCACTCGTGACATTGTGAACATAACACACGGCCCCATCGGATGCGGTTTCTATAGCTGGTTGACTCGCAGAAACCAGACAAGGCCACCAACACCTGAATCGGAAAACTTTATGACTTACTGCTTTTCCACGGACATGCAGGAAGAGGACATAGTGTTCGGCGGTGAAAAGAAACTGAGAGCGGCTATACAGGAGGCATATGATCTTTTCAAGCCTAAGGCTATCAGCATCTTTGCTACATGCCCCGTAGGCCTTATAGGAGATGATGTTCATGCAGTAGCTCGGGAAATGAAAGAAAAGCTGGGGATCAACGTTTTTGGTTTCAGTTGCGAAGGATACAAGGGAGTTAGCCAGTCCGCAGGCCACCATATCGCGAATAACGGAATATTTACTCACGTAGTTGGACTTAATGATGAAGAGAAAGAGGGCAAATTCAAGATCAACATGCTCGGGGAATACAACATCGGAGGCGATGCATTCGAACTGGACAGAATTCTTGATGACTGCGGTATTACGGTTGTTTCGACATTCAGCGGAAATTCTACGTATGACGCCTTTGCAAATGCCCATACGGCAGATCTGAACACTATCATGTGTCACCGCTCCATCAATTATGTAGCCGAAATGATGGAAACGAAATACGGAATTCCCTGGATAAAAATAAATTTTATTGGTGCCGAAGCCACCGCCAAGTCGTTGAGAAAAATAGCTCAATATTTTGATGATCCTGAGCTGACGGCTCGTGTGGAAGAGGTAATTGATCGTGAACTACCCGAAGTTATCAAGGTTCGTGATGAAGTGAGGGCACGATGCGAAGGCAAAACCGCCATGCTGTTTGTCGGGGGGTCCCGTGCTCATCATTACCAGGAGCTTTTCAGGGAAATAGGAATGAGAACTATATCGGCTGGTTACGAGTTTGCTCATCGCGATGATTATGAAGGGCGTGATGTGCTGCCGAATCTAAAGGTGGACGCCGACAGCCGGAATATCGAGGAACTTGAGATCCACCCTGATCCTCAAAAATTCCGCCCGAGAAAGACTTCCGAAGAATTAGCTGCAATGGAAGAGGGTGGTTTCAGATTTAAGGATTATGACGGCATGATGCCGGAAATGGATAAAAACACCCTGGTGATAGACGACATAAGCCATTATGAGTCCGAAAAGCTTATTGAATATTATAAACCTGACGTGTTTTGTGCGGGTATCAAAGAAAAATTCGTTATCCAGAAAAGGGGCGTGCCGATGAAGCAGCTTCACAGCTATGACTCCGGAGGACCCTACGCCGGCTTTAGAGGAGCGATAAACTTTTACAAAGAAATTGATCGCCTTGTGAACAGCAAAGTTTGGAAAAGTATCAAAGCGCCCTGGTTGGAAAATCCGGAACTCACCGCGAAATATGCCTGGGATTGATCGTTAAGGGAAGGAAGGAAACATGCTACTTCGACATACTCCAAAAGAAATTCAAGAGCGCAAAGCCCTGAACATAAACCCAGCAAAAACTTGTCAGCCCATAGGGGCAATGTATGCCGCACTGGGGATTCATGGATGCTTGCCACACAGCCATGGATCCCAAGGTTGCTGTGCATACCATCGAAGCACATTGACTCGCCATTACAAGGAACCCGTCATGGCTGCAACCAGCTCTTTTACTGAGGGCGCTTCGGTATTCGGCGGACAAGCCAATCTTGTTCAGGCTATCGACAATATCTTTAGTCTGTATAATCCGGATGTGATTGCAGTTCATACCACTTGTCTGTCAGAAACTATAGGAGATGACGTTCCTCAGATTGCCCGCAAAGCTGAAGCAGACGGCAAGATCCCGGAAGGAAAGTATGTCATTCATGTCAACACACCCAGTTATGTCGGCAGTCATATCACTGGATTTGCCAATATGACCAAAGCAATGGTCGACTATTTTGCCGAATCAACAGGTCGAAATCTAGAACAGATCAATGTCATTCCCGGTTACGTTGAGCCTTCGGACATGGAAGAGGTCAAGAGATTGGTGGAAGCTCTCGGTGTAAATTTCGTGATGTTCCCTGACACTTCAAAGGTGCTCAACGGACCACAAACAGGCAAGTATGAAATGTTCCCGAAAGGCGGAGTGACGATTGAGGAACTTGTTACCACCGGGGACTCCAGAGCGACCATAGCACTCGGGAAATATGCATCCGGTCCTGCAGCCCGCGCCTTGGACACTAAATGCAACGTGCATTGCGAAATTCTTGACCTTCCAATCGGTTTCAAGGCAACAGATCGATTTGTGGATACACTCCGCAAAATTGCCGGCGTTAATGTTCCAGACGTGATCACCGAAGAACGCGGTCAATTGCTGGATGTTGTAACGGACATGCACCAGTATTTTTATGGAAAGAAAGTGGCTCTCGCAGGAGATCCCGACCAATTGATCGCTCTTACGGAGTTTCTCGTGTCAATAGATATGTGGCCGATTCACATAGTCACGGGATCTCCAGCCAAGGGCTTCGAAGCCCGAATCCGAGACATTACGAAAGAAGTGCCCCACGATGTCAACGTGAAGGCGTCTGGTGATTTGTTCCTGTTGCACCAATGGATCAAGAACGATCCGGTGGACTTGCTCATAGGCAACACCTACATGAAGTACATTGGAAGGGATGAGGACATTCCTCTCGTGAGGTTTGGTTTTCCCATACTTGACCGTATCGGACACAGTTACTTTCCTAGTGTCGGATATAAGGGCGGTATGAGATTGCTCGAGAAGATTCTGGACAAAATACTCGATAGACAGGATAGGGACGCCCCTGAAGAGCGTTTTGAATTAGTTATGTAATGCTCGCAATCATCACGGAAGAAAAAGAGGAACATAAACATGCAAAAACCTGAACATCACATATTCATATGCGGAAGTTTTCGGGGAGCAGAAGCCAAAGGCAAATGTTACAAGAAGGAATCACTGGAACTAATTCCGATGATTGAAGAAGAAATATCCGACAGAGGCATGAATGCCATAGTTTCCAGTACCGGGTGTCTCAAATTGTGCGAAGAGGGTCCGGTGATGGTCATCTACCCGGAAGCTTACTGGTATCGCGGAGTCAACGGCGAAGAAGCGGTGAGCGAAATTCTCGACGCTCTCGAAGATGGACGTTCTGCAGAAAAGTACCTGCTCGCCTAATCTCCACAAACCTCCGATCACATAGAAATCATACGCAATTGACTCCAAGGGGACGAAGTCCACAGGTTTGCCCGATTAACATGATCTACGAAAATGGAATGAAGAGCTATGAGCAATGCAATTTTCTCCGAACGAGCCAATCAGGTCCACCGCAAAGGTGAACAGCCTTTCCAGATGACTTGCGATAAAGATAGCCTTGCAGGGGCAGTTAGTCAGCGAGCATGTGTTTTCTGTGGATCTCGAGTCGTGCTCTATCCCATAGCAGACGCCCTGCACCTTGTCCACGGACCGATTGGCTGTGCGGCTTATACCTGGGATATCCGGGGAGCATTGTCCTCAGGACCGGAGCTGCACCGACTAAGTTTTTCCACCGATCTCCAAGAGAAAGATATCATTTTTGGCGGAGAGAAAAAACTCTATAAGGCACTGACTGAGCTAATAGACAGGCATGATCCCAAAGCCGCTTTCGTTTATTCCACGTGCATAGTCGGAATAATAGGGGATGATTTGGAAGCTGTTTGCAAAAGAGTTTCCACCGAGAAAAACATTCCGGTCATTCCGGTTATGTCGGAAGGTTTCAAAGGAAATAAGCGTGCAGGATACAATGCAGCGTGCAATGCAATGGCCAGGCTGGTCGGCACTGGAGATACAGCCGGTATCCCGAAGTTGAGCGTCAATATTCTCGGGGACTTCAATCTTGCCGGAGAAATTTGGGTTATTCGTGAATATCTCAACAAAATGGGGGTTGAGGTGGTGGCAAACATCACCGGTGACGGGCGAGTGCAGGATGTGATGAGAGCCCATGGCGCAGCTCTCAACTTGGTGCAATGTTCCGGTTCCACCATTGATCTCGCTAAGATGATGGAGGAACGTTACGGCACACCGTACATCCGGGTTTCCTACTTTGGTGTAGAGGACATGGCTGAAGCACTCTATGAAACTGCGAGATTTTTTCAAAAAGACGATCCGAGCATTCTGGATCGGACTGTTGACCTGGTCAGGGAGGAGCTGAGCGTGCTGCTTCCCGCTCTGGAAAAATACAGAAAGGCGTTGTCGGGAAAGAAAGCAGCCATTTACGTCGGTGGAGCATTCAAGGCATTTTCGCTGGTGAAAGCTTTCCGACTACTTGGGATGGATGTGGTGCTGGTCGGATCACAAACGGGAACGGAGCAGGATTATCGGGAGCTTCATGAAATAACTGATCCGGGGACGATCATTGTCGATGATTCTAATCCATTGGAGCTGTCGAGCTTTCTCCAAGAGAAAGAGGTGGACATTTTTGTGGGTGGCGTCAAAGAACGCCCAATTGCCTACAAATTGGGAGTAGGATTTTGCGATCATAATCATGAAAGGAAGGAATCTCTAGAGGGTTTTGTTGGAATGCTCAACTTTGCTCGGGAGGTCTACTCCACTGTGATGAGCCCTGTATGGAAGTTTACTCCACGCAGACAAAAGCTTGAATCCAACCAAATCACATACAGCGAGACTGCGTGTGATTTGTGAGAGGTGAGACATGAAAAATCCATTCAACAAAGCGGAACCCTACGTATCCACAACTAATGCCTGCAAGCTCTGCAAACCATTGGGAGCTTGTCTGGCATTCAGAGGAATGGAGGGGGCTGTTCCATTCTTACATGGGTCTCAGGGTTGCGCCACGTACATGAGGCGCTACATCATAAGCCATTATCGAGAGCCGATGGATATTGCGTCATCATCTCTGGGGGAGAAGCATGCAGTTTATGGAGGGGGTCCGAACTTAAAGCTTGGATTAAAAAATGTGGTCTCGAAATACAAAGCGGGTGCAGTAGGTATAGCGACTACATGCCTAACTGAGACCATCGGGGATGATGTTCCTTTGATTCTGGAGGAATTCAGAAGAGACTTCAGTGATTTTATCGAAGAGAATGATTCCCCAAGCTTCGTGAATGTGTCCACTCCAAGTTTTGCCGGGACTCACATCGAGGGATTCCATGCAGCTGTTAAAGCAACCGTGCAGCAACTCGCGGCTGACTGCAATTCCGATAAAGATCTTGCCGTGTTTCCTGGGTTTGTTTCTCCAGCAGATAGTAGATACTTGAGAGAAGTTGTCAACGACTTTGGATTAAAAACTACAATTTTGCCGGATCTGTCGCTCAGTTTGGATGGACCGGCACTTACGGAATATGAAAAGCTCCCTTCCGGCGGAACTCCGATCCTCGAAATAGCCGGTTTAGCAGGAGTAAGGGCTTCGGTTGAATTCGGTAGAACATTGCCGATGGATCTCAGTGCCGGAGCCGTACTCAATACCAAGTTCGGCATTCCTCATCATTCAATAGGGATGCCGATAGGACTGAGAGAATCGGACACGTTTTTCGATATTCTACGCAAGCTGTCGGGCAAGGAAATACCTGCGAAACATGATCTGGAACGCGGGCGACTTGTAGACTCCTATGTGGACGGCCATAAGTATGTGTTTGAAAAAAGGGCTCTGGTTTATGGAGATCCAGACCTGGTAGTGGGGCTCACGGCGTTTTTAGTGGAGCTTGGTATTAGGCCTGTCATGTGTGCTACGGGAACAACTTCACCGGAGTTCAGCACAGCAATTTTGAATGTTACTGAAGATATTCTGACAGAGAAACCTGCAATACGTGACGGAGTGGATTTTTACACCATAGCGGAGGAGGCTGCTGATCTTGGGCCAGAGATCATAATAGGCAACAGTAAAGGATATCACTTTGCCCGAAAATGGAATGTCCCTCTCGTTCGCGTGGGGTTTCCCATTCATGACCGTTTCGGAGGCCAGAGGATTTTACACCTTGGCTATCGCGGGGCTCAAATTCTGCAGGACCTTATCGTAAACACGATCATAGAACGTAAACAAGAAAATTCACCGGTAGGTT
>CAZTJA010000065.1:0-16803 GCA_964613745.1 uncultured Syntrophaceae bacterium | reverse complement strand
GGCATCCATTTGCTTTGCTGGGTTTCGGTCCGAATGCAATGAGGTCGGCGATGGGGTTGGCTAAAGCCCGTTTTACCGGCAAGCGAGCTAGAGCATTATTCGCGGGAAATGCGTCACATTCTATTATGCCCTTGGAATCAGGTTCCAGTGCCGCCTTCGGGATCATGCTCAGCATGCTGGGACATGCCGTTGGCTGGCCTATTGCCAAAGGCGGCTCACAGGCCATAGCAGATGCGTTGGCGGGTTTGTTTAAGAGTAAAGGTGGAGAAATTCATACAGGATTGAGTGTTTCACGTATGGATCAGTTGCCCAAAGCTAAAGTATTTCTCTTCGATGTTACACCCAGGCAATTAGGTCAAATAGTCGGACTTAATTTTTCGGAATCGTTTAAAGAGAGATTAAGGCAACATCGTTATGGAGAAGGGGTGTTCAAAATTGATTGGGCTTTAAAGGCACCAATTCCATGGCGTGATTCAAAATGTATGCAATCTGCCACCGTACACGTTGGGGGGACCTTAGAGGAAATAGCCCGGTCGGAGCGACAGGTAGGGGAAGGGATAATCCCCGAGAAGCCGTTTGTCTTATTATCTCAGGCGAGTCTCTTCGATAAGACCAGAGCTCCTGAAGGCATGCACACCGGATGGGCATATTGCCATGTGCCGAATGGATCGAAAGTCGATATGGCAAGTCGTATAGAAGACCAGATTGAACGATTTGCTCCCGGTTTTAAAGACCTAATATTAGCGAGACATACAATGAACACCTCAGAAATGGAGATTTACAACCCGAATTACGTCGGCGGAGATATAGTCGGCGGCCCGCAGGGATTCTCGGATATATTTCTTTTTCCATTGGGAAGATTCAGACCATACACCACACCGGATGAGCGCATTTACATTTGTTCATCGTCAATGCCGCCAGGTGGTGGAGTTCACGGCATGTGCGGCTATTGGGCAGCAAAAGAAGCCCTGAGGAGAGTGCTTTCATAATTTTGTTCAGCCCGGTTTAATCATAGCAGGATGAGGAATTTGCAATGTACAAAGTACTAATTGATCGTTCAACGTACGCCGATGTGTCGTCTTCAATTGAAAGAGTGTTCCAAACTTTTCCCATCCAACTCACCAACAAAAAGGTCTTGATCAAACCAAACGTGCTCCGAAGTTCAAACCCGGAAGAGCATATTTGCACTAATCAGGCAGTGGTCAGGGCCATCGTAGAATTTGTGGAGCGGATGTCGCCGGCTTCGATCGTCGTTGGAGACAATCCGGGGATATTCAGCTATGGAGCAAATGAGGCTAGTTTTCGACAAACCGGATTGATGGACGCCGCCAAAGGCTATTACGTCAACATAGGACTGGATTCCGTTCCGGTCACATTTAATCCGGACTATGCCGAGCACGTAAGTATTTCAAGAGCCGTTCTCGAGGCTGATGTTGTGATCAGCGTGCCGAAGTTCAAGACGCATGGACTCACCGTTATTACGGGAGCAATTAAGAATAGTTATGGCATCTTGCCCGGAGCACAGAAGGCTATGCTGCATAAAGCGGCAGGAAATCCTGAACGCTTTCAGCACATGGTGGTCGATGTTTTTAAATTGCGAGTCCCTCATTTATTCATAATGGATGCAATTGTGGGGATGGAGGGAAATGGTCCTGCATCACCGGACTTAAGAGCAATAGGCGTAATCCTTGCCTCGGACAATGCCGTGGCTCTTGATTCAGTGGTGGCTAGGATGATGGGAGTTGACCCGTCTAAATTGACTTTTCTGACTAGGGCCGAGGAGCTTGGGCTTGGCTCTTACAATATCGATGATCTGCAAATCATCGGACAAATCGAGCTAATACCTGATTTTAAGGTGCCGCCGCTTGGCGGAGAGGCCATCATGAATAACGAAGGGTTGCAGGCGGCGATATCGAATAAAATATTATTGAGGCCCCAAGCCGATGTTAATCTTTGCACCGGCTGCGGTACCTGCGTTGAACAATGCTCCGTTCAAGCACTTCAAATGGTCGATGACATCCCCCAAGTTGATGCCGATACCTGTATAACCTGCTTTTGTTGCCAGGAGGTTTGCCCTGACAAGGCCATAACATTGCAATGACGAACAAAAGACGGCTAAAATGCTACGCGAGAGCTTTGATCAGTTGACCCCTTCATGGGGACAATTGTACCCAAAAAGGGGTCGGTGCGCAAGCTTACAGGCTACTAAACCCATGAGAGTCCAGCTTAAAAGTAGCTAAAGGTTTACGTTGATACCACGGCCTTTCAAATACTCTTTCACCTGTTTTACGCTAAAAATCCGATAGTGAAAAACGGAAGCGGCCAAGAGAACGGAAGCCCCTCCCAGAGTTACTGCATCATAGAAATCTTCAAGCTTGCCTGCCCCGCCTGATGCGACTACCGGCAGGTCAACCGCCTCAGAAATTGCCCTGGTGAATTCCAGATCATAGCCGGCCTGGGTTCCGTCGCCATCCATACTGGTGGGCAGAATCACTCCTGCCCCCAGTTGTCGACATTCAACCGCCCACTTTACGGCATCTTTACCCAATGCCTTTGTTCCACCGGAAACCACCAACTCAAAGCCGGAGGGCATTTCGGAGTTGCGACGTGCGTCCACTGCTATAGTTATACGTTGCGGGCCAAATTTCGATGAGGCTTCAGAAACGAGTTCGGGACGGGCTACAGCGGCACTGTTCATCGAGACGTTCGTCGCGCCGGCATCAAAGAGCATTTGAATGTCTTTCAATTCCGAAATTCCGCCGCCTACCGTTAATGGAATTTTAATCTCCGAGGCAACCCTGCTGACCCACTCCAATCTGGTTTTGCGATTTTCAAGAGTTGCGGCAATATCGAGCATAGCAAGCTCGTCTGCACCTTCCGCTTCGTACAATTTGGCATTCTCCACGGGATCACCGGCTTCTTTTAGGTCCACGAAGTGAATGCCCTTAACAACCCGACCGTCTTTCATATCGAGACAGGGCATAATCTTGATTACATTCATGACTGATCCTCTCAATTGAAACGGAATCAAATCTCCTTGATTTCCGCATGATATGCCTGGAGGGATTTGACATTGCCTTTTCCGTTTTTGTAGGCTCTGATTCCCCTTGCGGCAGCCAATGCTGCGGGAATAGTGGTGATATATGGAACTTTGTATCTGATTGCTGCTTGCCTGATATCGGCGTCATCGTGTTTGCTGAGCTTGTTGTGGGGTGCATTGATTACGAGCTGGATTTCTCCGTTCTTGATAGCGTCCCCGACATTAGGACGGCCTTCCTGCATTTTGAGAATTCGCTCTGACGGAATGGCGTTGGCGGACAAGTAATTATGAGTCCCTTCGGTCGCTCTTATCTTAAATCCTAGATCGGCAAATTGAGCCGCAACTTCTCTTACCGCGGGTCGATCAGCCTCCCCGACCGTAATGAGAACCGTTCCCGATGAAGGTAGCGGCTGCTGAGTAGCTTCCTGAGCCTTGTAAAACGCAAGGCCGAATGAATTTGCCATACCCAGGACTTCACCTGTGGAACGC
The DNA here is from genome assembly GCA_964613745.1 of uncultured Syntrophaceae bacterium. GTDB lineage: Bacteria > Desulfobacterota > Desulfomonilia > Desulfomonilales > Desulfomonilaceae > CAZTJA01. Next base: position 13,274 of record CAZTJA010000065.1, on the reverse strand, counting down.
ATTTCCGGTCCCAAGATGGGATCCACTTCTGGGAACATATTGAATGGAAATACTGCTTCCTTGACGCCGAAATGAGGAATAATGCGCGAACCGAGCTTCAGCTCTGCCAGTGTTCTTCCCAACATCAGCTGCGTGGCGATGCGGGCCATCGGTATATTGCATACTTTTGAAACGATTGGAACTGTCCGTGAGGCCCTCGGGTTGGCTTCCAGTATGTACACCGTGTCCTGTGCAATGGCATACTGGATGTTCATAAGACCGATTACTTTCAGCTCTATTGCAATTCGTCGTGTGTAGTCATAGATCGTTTCCAGATGCTTATGAGGTATGCTCACGGGCGGGATTACGCAAGCCGAATCACCGGAGTGGACACCGGCTAATTCGATATGCTCCATGACCGCCGGAACGTAGGCGTCAGTGCCGTCTGCAATAGCATCCGCCTCCGCTTCGATAGCGTTCTCCAGAAACTTATCGATGAGTAAAGGTCGATCCGGGCTGACTTCGACTGCCGCAGCTATATACCGCCGTAGCATGGATTCATCGTAGATGACCTCCATTGCTCGCCCACCAAGCACATAGGAAGGCCTTACCATAAGTGGATAACCGATACGGGCTGCAATGTCCAAAGCTTGATCAAGGTTCGCGGCCATTCCGGATTCCGGTTGCGGAATACCCAACTTGCGCATCATCAATCTGAAACGATCTCTGTCTTCAGCAAGATCTATCGTGTCAGGAGATGTCCCAATGACATTCGCCCCCGCCTTTGCTAGTTCATTGGCAATATTGAGCGGAGTTTGTCCACCAAACTGAACGATAACTCCATCAGGTTTTTCTTTCTTGTAAATGCTCAAGACGTCTTCAACGGTGAGCGGCTCAAAATAAAGTTTGTCGGATGTATCAAAGTCCGTGGAAACGGTTTCAGGATTGCAGTTAACCATTATGGACTCATATCCTTCATCACGAAGAGCAAATGCACAATGAACGCAGCAATAATCGAATTCGATTCCTTGTCCGATTCGGTTCGGTCCGCCGCCGAGAACCATGAGTTTCTTGCGATCAGTGACGGTAACGGAATCAGGTGCATTATAAGTGGAAAAATAATATGCGGCATTCTCCACTCCGCTGACGGGAACTGCTTCCCAAGCCTGGCTCATTCCGATGGATTCGCGTTTGTTTCTGATTTGTTCTTCAGGCAATTCCAACAATTTGGAAATGTAACGATCCGCAAAACCATCTTTCTTGACTTCTCTCAGTAAGTTGTCCGGCAAATCTTTACCTTTGCAACTCAGGATCTGTTTTTCCCGATCGACAAGCTCTTTCATCTGTTCGATGAACCACGCCTTTATGAAAGTCTTTTCATGTAAGGTTTTGATGTCGGCGCCCTGCCGTAAACACTCATACATGATGAATTGGCGTTCACTGGACGGTTCGCTCAACATTGCCATGAGTTCCGGAAGGGGTCTGTTATGAAAGTCTTTGGCGAATCCGAGTCCATATCGACCATTTTCGAGTGATCGGATTGCTTTCTGAAAGGCTTCCTTATAGTTTTTCCCGATACTCATTACTTCGCCGACTGCACGCATTTGAGTTCCAAGCTTGTCTTGGACGCCTTCGAATTTCTCGAAAGCCCAACGAGCAAATTTCACGACCACGTATTCGCCCCAAGGGGTATATTTGTCCAAGGTTCCTTCGCGCCAATAAGGAATTTCGTCCAAAGTTAATCCCCCAGCGAGCAGAGCGGAAATTAATGCTATGGGAAAACCTGTTGCCTTGGATGCGAGAGCTGAAGACCTTGAGGTTCTCGGATTTATTTCGATAACCACGACTCTCCCGGTCTTTGGATCATGTGCGAACTGGATATTTGTTCCACCAATTACCTGGATTGCTTCCACGATATCGTATGAGTATTTTTGAAGTCTTGCCTGAAGTTCAGGATCAATGGTCATCATCGGGGCCGTACAATAAGAATCTCCCGTGTGGACGCCCATCGCGTCGACGTTTTCGATGAAACAGACAGTGATCCGCTGATTTTTGGCATCTCGGACGACTTCAAGTTCAAGCTCCTCCCAGCCGAGAACCGATTCTTCCACTAAAACTTGTCCAACGAGGCTCGCAGCTATCCCACGTGACGCGATGGTGCGCAGCTCCTCTATGTTGAAGACCAGACCGCCGCCTGTTCCACCCATGGTATAGGCGGGGCGGATAACAACGGGGTAGCCCAACTGATCCGCAACACGTTCGGCATCTTCAACGGTGTAGACCGCTTCACTCTTGGGCATCTCTATCCCGAGCTTGTCCATCGTGTTCTTAAATGCGGTGCGATCTTCTCCACGCTCAATTGCATCGGCTTGGACTCCGATGATTTTTACGCCGTACTCATCAAGAACCCCGGCTTTGTTCAGTTCCGACGAAAGATTAAGCCCGGACTGTCCACCCAAGTTAGGCAGCAATGCGTCAGGTCTTTCCTTCTTAATGATCTCTGTAAGAGTAGGTATGTTCAGTGGTTCAATATAGGTATGATCGGCCATACCAGGATCGGTCATGATGGTGGCAGGATTGGAATTGACAAGAACTATTTCATATCCAAGCTTTCGCAAAGCCTTGCACGCTTGTGTTCCTGAATAGTCAAATTCACAGGCTTGTCCTATGATTATTGGACCTGAACCGATAATCATCACCTTGGTCAAATCTTGGCGACGCGGCATGTAAAAACCTCTTTAGTGTAGATGATGTTGTGAATGCTGTGGTGAGTGAAACTAAAACAACACACACTATTCGTATGTGAATGTGTAGGTCAATAGAAAAATGTTGTCGGCAAACAGGATTTCGCTTTTTTGTGGTAAATCAGTAAGAAGCTGTGGTGGAATAAATGTGCGGAGTGAAGTTCCCGGATCAGATTTCGTTCTGATCCGGGTACACGGGTTGAAAGTTAATTGACCTTTTCTCTTTGACGTAACTCCACACGACGAATCTTGCCGCTGATAGTTTTTGGGAGTTCACTTACAAATTCTATTTCTCTTGGGTACTTATATGGGGCAGTCAGGTTTTTTACAAAATCCTGGATTTCCTTAATTAAGTCGCCGTTAGGTTTATAGCTGTTATTCAAGACAACAAAAGCTTTTACGATTTCACCTCGTACGTCGTCGGGTTTGGCTACAACCGCCGATTCTAGAACAGCGGGATGTTCCACCAAAGCGCTTTCCACTTCGAATGGGCCGATTCGGTATCCCGCCGAAATGATAACGTCATCTGCGCGCCCAACAAACCACAAATAGCCGTCCTGATCCCTAATCGCACGATCTCCGGTGACATACCAATCCCCGCGATACGTGGCCTGGGTAGCTTCGGGATTGTTCCAGTACTCTTTGAAGAGACCTATCGGTCGTTCCGGTTTCACCTTTACGGCGATGTCGCCTTCTTTGTTATCGGGTACAATGTTGCCTTCATCATCGATCACATTAAGTATTATCCCGGGAGCCGGTTTGCCCATTGATCCGGGTTTGATCGGCAAGTCTTTGGCCGGAAAATTTGCACAAAGGAGCACAGTTTCGGTCTGTCCATACCCATCACGAATTGTTAATCCAGTTTGTTTGAGCCAACTATCGATTACTTCAGGGTTGAGAGGTTCGCCTGCTCCGACGCAGTGCCTCAATGCTGCGAGATTGTACTGGGATAGATCTTCAACAATGAGCATACGATATGCCGTGGGGGGAGCACAAAACGTTGTGATGCCGTACCGGCTCAGAAGTTCAAGAGTCATGTGGGCACTGTATTTGCCCTTAGTATTGTGGACGAACAAAGTCGCTCCGGCACCTATAGGACCAAAAAAGCTGCTCCAGGCAGCTTTTGCCCAACCCGTATCCGAGAGGTTCCAGTGGAGATCACCGGGTCTCAAGTCGAGCCAGTATTTTCCTGTTGTAATGTGGCCGATTGGATAACTTGCATGAGAATGCAGGACCATTTTGGGATAACCGGTAGTGCCGCTGGTAAAGTAAAGCAGCATTGCATCATCTTTATGAGTTTTAGCCCTTTGCGATACTTGTGTTTCACAATCACTGAGGAGTTTTTCGTAATTCGTCCAGCCGTCACGCTCATTATCGACGAGAATGCAGGTTTTCAGATCTTTGTAGGATTTCCGGGCTTCTTCAAATTTAGGCGCATTATCGGAGTCCGTAATAACGGCTGAGATCTTGGCCGCTTCCAATCTGAATGCTATATCTTTTGGCGTTAACTGAGTAGTGCCGGGCACTGCGATTATTCCGGCCTTTATCATGCCCAGCATGCACTCCCACCATTCCGGGACCCTGGACATGACGATCATTACATTTTCGCCTTTGGTCAGGCCAAGTTTACGGAACGCATTTGCCAGCTGATTCGAGCGGTCCCGGAAATGTGCATAGGTGAAATCTTTTTGATTACCATCTTCACCCACCCACAGCATCATCTTATGGTCCGGGGTTTCGGCCCATTTATCAAGAACGTCAAATCCAAAATTGAAAAACTCGGGGGCATCAGGTTTGTAGGCGGCATATGTCCGCGAGTAGTCGTCCATGTTATGGACGGCCCGCGGGTCATCATTTACCCTCATGTATCGTCTCCTCGGTGAATGTTTCTTTAATGTTTGGGAATTTTGCTGAAGTCCCAATTATCACTTAGGTTAATGTGATCTAATTATCATATTATCAATTTGTTCTCAATCAGCCGGAGACGATATGGAAAAATAGTCTATCTCGTTATAGAGAGATTTTAAAAGGGAAATAAAAAAGGAGGCGGCCGGCCTCCTTTTGATACTGAACAATCAGTTGGTTACTTCTTTGTCTTAGGTGCATCTTTCTTGGCGGCTTTTTTTACAGCTTTCTTCTCTTTGTAAACTTCGGATTTTGACTTGGTCTCGGCTGCGGCGGCCAATTTCTTCTTTAGAGCTGCAGCGGCACGGTCTTTCCAAATTCTGTTCAATTCGTCCCAATTGGCGTCACGGGCCAAGGTCGGGCCGGCGCTCATCAGGAAGGCTCCTGCGGTCAGCATCAGAATAAGTTTTCTCATATCGAACAGTCCTCCTACGTTAAATCGGGCCCGATTGCGGGCATTATTGCGAGCTTCCAGCGCTCAACGAACAAATGGAACCGGATATCTCACATCCAGTCCTGGGACCAAACATGTAGAAATCAACTATTACCCTTCATCCGAATATACCATTTCAAATACGTAGTCCATAGTTAAAATTTTGCTAAATTCATTTTAGTACCGACATTCTCAATATTCTTTACCGAATAAACCGCAACCCCATTGACTCTCAACAAGCTCGTCAACGAGGAAAACTTCAGTTCTTATAAACATATTCTTGACCTGATCCCATTGTTCAACGGGAACACCCGATATTATGAGGAATTTCCGGAAAAGATTCACAAGTATTTCGCGATTGGCCAGCAAAGTTTGAGGTTCCAGATTGGCGGTGACGATATCGAATTCCTTGCTGTACTCCTTCAATCCCACACATAAAAAAGTTATGTTGGGTTCGGAATTAATCTCGGCATTTTTTCTTGCCGCTTCCACTGCAATCGGATCGTTATCAATTCCGATTACCATTGTTGCTCCGAGCTTCGACCCGGCAATGGCCAGAATACCGGATCCGGTGCCGAGGTCTAATAAGGAAAACTCTTTCCGAGCAGCGCCCATTTTCTTGGAAGCCTTTTCCAGGAGAATGAGGCATCCCTGAGTGGTTTCGTGAGTACCCGTGCCAAAAGCGGCAGCGGGTTCAATCACGATTACCTTTCTGTTTTGAGGTTCAACCGGCATCCAGGGAGGTGTAACAATGAGGCTATCGCCAACTTCAAGAGTCTTGAAATTATCCTGCCACATTACGGCCCAGTTTTCCGTCTTGAGAGGCTTACATTCCCAATTAATGCTATCCACTTCCGGGAAAGCTTCTTTCAATATTAATACAAAATCTCTAAGACTACGTTCAATTCCAGGCCATTCGGATTTAACAAAATAGGCCGTGACTTTGGCTGGATCAAAAAAATCATGAAGAATGACACCCCGGGATCCATGTTCATTACAAAATTCAGCCAATACATCCGAGGTTTCCCTGGGGGCCGTCACTATGAGTTCCATCCATTCCTGCTCTGAAGCGGCGTTCATCTATGTTCCTCTATTTTGCGGTGCTCTTTTTCTTGTCTGAAATCCTTAACAATTTGGTAATTTCTTCTCCGTGAGCTCCACCGACAAGGTCAACGGCTGTTTTGTCATCGGAATCTTTAATTAGGGGATCGGCTCCTTTCAATAGAAGCAGTTGGACCACTTCAAGATGACCTGCTGCCGAAGCTAGAATCAAAGGAGTTGCTTGGTAGTCTCCCTCATCCACGAAAAGCTCGTTTACATCCGCTCCTTTGTCAATCAAAAATTCAACTATGTCCCTGCGACCGGAGGCAGCCGCCTTTGAGAGAGCCCCCTTGGACAATGTTGCTCCGGATTCCAGAAGAAACTTCAATGTATCCAATTTACCGGATGCGGATGCCGCTTCAACCGCGCCCGAAGTATCGGCACCGGAACGCTGGAGTGCTCGCACTACTTCAGTATGACCTTCCGAGGCCGAAACCAAAATCGCAGTCTGTTCGAGTTCGTTTTCATAATCGAGGTCAACTCCTTTTTGAATGAGTTCAACCACAGATGAGAGGTCACCAGCTTCAGCGGATAGAATCAATTGATAACCCGGGCTGGTCCTTTCAAGATGGGATTTTAGCGTCGTGAAGGTTTTTGCGCATTCTTCACCACCATCAAGCTTTAGATCCCAGACTGTTTTCAAAACGGAGTATCCCAAATTATCTTTGGCGTCAGGATTAGCCCCGGCATTTAGGAGAAATGAAACCATATCGCTTTTGCATTCCCTGCATGCGGCTATTAACGGTGTATCTCCTTCAGGATCGGCAGCCTCCAGCGATGCGCCTTTATCTACAAGTAGCCGAGCTACCGGAATTGACCCGGTTTTAGCGGCAATGACCAATACGGGGATTTTTCCTAGTTTCTTGAAATCTGCCGGAGCCCCATTTTTAAGCAAGTTTTCCACGGACGATGCATTGGCCGATTCGACCGCAAACGGCAATTTACCCGCTGAATTTTCAAAATTCATAATCATTGAAGCAACATCACCGTGCTTGGCTTTCTTCGCATAATCCTCCGCTTTTAATCCTTCTTTCGATTTCATGTCCGAATCCGAGCCATGGTTCAAAAGCAAGGCCGTCATTTCCTTAGAACCTGATTGAGCACTTTTCATGAGCGCAGTCTGGCCGGTATGATCGACTGCATTGATCATTGCACTGTTGTTCAACAGCAATTCAACAATTTTGGGATTACCCAGAATTGCCGCCCTCATGAGAGGTGTTTCTCCGGACTTGATCGTTGAATTAACAGGATAGCCTTGTTCAAGCAGTCTGCTCATTTCCTCTTCATCATTCGATTCTATTGCTGAAAAGAGTTTCCGGCTTTTGTCTCTTTCTGCCTGCAGCGAAGCTATCGCACTTTTAAGCTCAGCTTTTTTTGCAAGGTCGTGAGCAACCAGTCCCGTTTGGTTGCGAACATGGGGATTAGCCCCGTAGTCAAACAGCAAGCCCACTATTTTGGGCCAGTTTGAGATTGTAGCCCACATGAGGGCCGTATTCCCCTTTTTATCTATTGCATCAATCTCAATTTTCTTGCTGCGATCATTTTCGGAGATTACAGATTTTCCGCCGGCAGCGGCAATTGCGTCCGAAAGCTTCGTGTAGTCAGCGGTAACGATTTCCCGTTTTTCAAGCAGCAACTTTATGGATTCTTCTCGGCCCTGTTTAGCTGCTTCCATGAGCGGTGTGGTTCCGTATTTATCGCGAATATTCGCATCCGCTCCTTTATCCAGTAGAAATGCAATCAGCTCCCTGTGACCAAAACCTGAGGCCAAGAACAGGGGTGTCCTTCCGAGCAAGTCCACCGAATTGATGTCTGCACCTGAAGCGAGAAGATGTTCGACTTTATGAAGATTTGCGGATTTTGCCGCAGCTATGATCTCAGGTTCAGTGCCGGCGTAAGTATTGATGGCCAAACAACCAAAAAATATCAGGTAGCACATACACCTGATAAGATGGGAATAATCAGGTTGTCGCAACATTTCAGAAGGTCGCATTTCAAATCCAGAAGAAAAAAGGAGGTTTAAGTTTCTTAACACCGGGGCATTGTAACATGGAAGCTAATGATGGGAAAACAGTCTGTTTTTGAAGTAGACGGGGGGATTGTGGTAGGGTTTTGGGGAGCTAAAGAGCTCCCCGACTGAGACTCTATTCCTGCATCTTCCAACGGCTTCGATCGATTCTACGCACGACCTGCGGCAATCCGGTTATCCTAGTGTTGCCAAAAGCTCTTTTGAACAGACGGAGAACCCGGATTCTGAAGAATTACAAGGACCAATTAACTTACTCGGCGGACTTCATACACCTATTTGCTTCTTCAGTTGCTTGCTTATACAATTCTCGATACTTGCTTTCGAGGGATCGATTTTGATCATACTGGGCAAAAAGATTGTCAATTGCTTGAATCGTTCCGTCATTCTTCGGCAACTTGGCCATGGATTCAATTTGAGTTTGAATGACTTTTGCCGCTCGATTATGATTAGACGCTCGGGCCTCGTACATGCGTGCATTGTTGAGAAGTTCCTGGCAGACATTCAATACCATGCCGGGTTGACAATTTCCTATGCCGGCAGCGGCAACTGAAAAAGTGAGGGCGCCTAGGATGAAAAGGAGTTTAGGATTCATCGCCATCCTCTCCGTTGTTTTGGTGCCTTATAGCACTCCGGTCACATTACTTCAAGCAATTTTTTAAGAAAATACATAATTTACTTGAAGTAATTGCTTTAACTAAAAAGCGTCATCGGCTGACGTGATCACAAGGTAGTAGTCAATGCGTGATTCGTTTGTTTCTAATGAACTACTTGCTACAATCAGAGAACAATTCCAATTAAACTGGAACGGAACTCACGGCATAGCACATTTCATGCGTGTGAGAGAAAACGGTTTGGCGCTGTGCGCAAAAAACGGGGCTCGACCACACATTGTAGAATTATTTGCTTTTCTCCACGATTCCAGACGCTTGAACGAAAATGCCGATCCGGACCACGGTAAAAGAGCGGCTGAGTTCGCGTTTTCATTGAGAAAATCGTTGTTGAATCTGGATGATTCCGAACTCTCTTTACTCATCACCGCATGTGAGTTCCACACCTCGGGCTTTCCATGCTCTGATATCACTATTTTAACTTGCTGGGATTCGGATAGATTGGATTTGGGGAGAGTAGGCATTATGCCTGCTGCATCACGATTGTGCACTGAGGCGGCAAAATCCCCCGGAATGATAAAATGGGCTTACGAGAGGAGTATCCGGGACGGCATTGGATGAATGGGGGAAAGGACTTCTGAACTGAAATTTCTGAGAAGGATTTGGAGAAGACCTCCATTGCTGATATAATTTAGTTTTTTTGAACCACAACTACAGACACGAGCAAACCGGTTTTCATCCGCTGTTTAGCCTGAAATGGAACCGTATTTTTCTGGAGGAACCTTGCAGGATCCATTTAGAACCATCGAATGGTGTGGCGATCACATACGTCTGTTGGATCAGACACTCTTGCCTCAGCAGGAATTATATATCGATATTCGAACCGTAGATCACTTATGTGATGCGATCAGGCGACTAGCCGTACGGGGAGCCCCGGCGATCGGAGTTGCCGCCGCAATGGGTGTGGCGTTGGGAAGTTTGCTCTCTCAGCGACAAGATCCTGAGGAATTTGACAAAAATTTTGAAGAAAATTCAAAGTCAATTGCAGCCACCCGGCCCACGGCAGTGAATCTTTTCTGGGCAATTGACCGCATGAAAAGAATGTATGAGTTGAATAAGACGCGCTCCGTGGACGAAATCGTCAAAATCCTTATTCAGGAAGCAATTACGATTGAAAAGGAAGATCGGGAGCTTTGCGAACGGATTGGAACTTCGGGTAAGCATTTGATCCAAAACGGAGAAACCGTGTTGACCCACTGTAACGCAGGGGGACTTGCGACTGCAGGTTACGGAACGGCCTTGGGTGTGATCAGGGCAGCTCATGAAGAGGGTAAAAGTATACGAGTCATTTCCGATGAAACGAGACCATTGAATCAGGGTGCTAGGATCACCTCGTGGGAGCTCAAAAAGCTGGGTATACCAGTGACTTTGATACCCGACAATACTGCTGGACTCATGATGAAGCGAGGAGAAGTTTCGAGAGTTATCGTTGGTGCAGACCGAATTGCACGTAACGGAGACGCAGCAAACAAAATAGGAACATATTCAGTTGCCGTTCTGGCGAAGTATCACTCAATACCTTTTTACGTGGCTGCCCCCCTGTCCACCATAGATATGAATATTGGCTCGGGCGAAGAAATTCCGATAGAAGAAAGAGACCCGCTCGAAGTCACCACCATTGGTGGAACTCGTATTGCCCCTGAAGGAATAGATGTAAAAAACTTCGCCTTCGATGTAACGCCCCATGAGTTGATCGCGGGAATAATCACGGAATGGGGAACCGCATCGGAGCCTTACGATGAAGCTTTCGAATCATATTTCGCCATGCAGAAAGAGAAGCTCCGATAATGAAACCGATCATCCGAGATCCGCAATCCGGCCGGATACTCGACTCAGTAGAAATCACGGATGCAGACAGCGATCTGAGTTTAGGCGTTTTGGATTCATCTCGCGCCATGAAGGGTCTCAGATCAGGTAATCTGACCCTGGATACAGATTTGTACGAAATCACCATGGTAGCGGGTTACCGGTCACTTGGCAGGTCTAAGAGAAAAGCCTGTTTCGATCTCTATTATCGTCAAAATCCCGACAATGGGGCCTTTTGCGTTTTCGCCGGCATCAAGACGGTAATAGACTATATCAACAATCTGAGATTATACCCGGATGACCTGGATTATTTTGCCGGAACGAAGATCTTTTCCAAAGAGGCACTCGATCAACTTTCAAAGGGCTTTCAATTTACGGGAGATATTTCGGCGGTTCCCGAAGGGACAATTGTTTTCCCCAACGAACCTCTAATTAGAGTGGTTGCTCCCATTGATGAGGCCCAAATCATTGAAACTACTTTATTGGCCTTAGTGGGTCACCAGACTCTTATCGCCACTAAAGCTGCTAGAATGTGCATTGCTTCTCGGGGAGCCCCGGTCGTGGATTTTGGTACCAGGAGAGCCCACGGAGTTGAAGCGGCCCTCTATGGTGCGAGAGCCGCATATATTGGCGGCTGCACTGGAACTTCAAATTGCAAAGCGGGAAAATTATTTGGTATTCCCGTTCGAGGAACTCATGCGCATAGCTGGGTTGAGAGTTTTGATTCGGAAATGGAATCCTTTGAGGCGTTTTCAGAGATTTACCCGGAGAATTGCGTGCTTCTTGTAGACACCTATGACACTCTCGAAGGAGTTCGCAATGCAGTTAAAGTCGCCGTAAGAATGAAGGCTCGTGGGAAACGGCTTGCCGGCATCAGGATTGATAGCGGAGACTTGGCCTATTATTCCAAGGCTGCACGGCACATTTTGGATACGGAGGGACTTCACGATGTCAAGATTCTTGCGAGCAGTGATCTTGACGAGTGGCTCATAGAAAGTCTGCGGGACCAGGGAGCTTGCATAGACATTTGGTGTGTAGGCACACGATTAATGACATCTTACCAAACACCCGCTTTAGGCGTGGTTTACAAACTGATGGCCGTTGAGCGAGAAGATGGAGCTTTTGTTCCCAAGATCAAAATTTCGCAGAATCCTCGTAAAGTTACGAATCCGGGCATAAAAAAGATAATACGTTTTTATAATGGAAATGATCGCATGGTCGGTGACATTCTGTGCGGCATCAATGAACCCATTCCAAGACAGGAAAATGTGCGGGCACATCACCCTATGTACGATTATATGAAGAAAGTTTATAGGCCGCCGTACAATGCCGAAGAGATAATGGTTCCCGTTTTCGTTGATGGAAAACAGGTATATGAATCAAATCTGAATGAGGCAAGGGAGAGAGCAAAACGTGGTCTGAACAGTCTTGAACCAGAGTACAAAAGGTTTTCAAACCCTCATATTTACAAGGTGTCGCTTTCGGACAGCGTGTACTTAATTAAAAAAGAACTTTTGGAGTTCCACCAGGACCGAGGCAACAATTCCTATCAGAAGGAAATCTAAATAGTGTGTCGCTGGACCAAAAGTTTTCAATCGAAACCGGCACTCTACGGGTTTCAGACTTTACACAAAATTTTTCCTCTAGAGTGCCCGCATGAATTCCGGTCTTAGGTTCCGTTTATCCTGTGAACTCAGGACGTGATCAATTGCAGTGAGAATCGGTTCTTTGTCGTGCGGGAGCGTTGCTTTAACGGGAAGATAGTTCGACGCATGATTGGATCGAAACACGCAATTTGTAAAACTGGATTCCGCAATCATGATTCGCAATTCTTTAATTAAACCGAATGGGTCGGGAATCTCAAATTTTCCCTGGACGTGATCCTGGTAGAGTGGAGTACCTGGGACGACTATAACACTCAGGGCGCCTACATAATCCGGATCGAGATCGGTCAAAATTCTTGCAGTATTTTTGGCATGTCTTTCCGAGAGTTCAATTCCCCCTATTCCGAGCAGTACGGTGACAGAGAGTGCAATATCGGCATCTTTTACCCGATTTCCGGCTTCCACCAACTGGTCGTACGTAGCGCCTTTGCGGATGGATTCGAGTAATTCGGGATCTCCGGTTTCAACTCCCATGTAGATGATTTTCAATTTGAGGCTTCGAAGAACGCGTAAATCATCCACTGATTTCTTGAGGATGTTTTTTGCGTTCGCATAAATTCCTACACGTTCAATGGAAGGAAAGATTTCGTTGACTGCCTCGAGAATTTGGATCAATCTTTTCTGAGGAATGCACAGGGCATCACCGTCCGCCAGGAATACTCTAGCAACCGGGCCGAGTTCGCGTTTAGCTTGTCTGAGATCTTCTACAATGTCCTCATATTTTCGTATTACGAATTTCTTATCTTGATAACTTCCACAGAATGTGCACTGGTTGTGATTACAGCCTAGTGTAGCCTGGATTATCAAACTTCCCGCTTCACTTGGAGGTCGGTATACGCTTCCTATATATCTCATGATCACCTGGTTATTTATACGCAATCCGTGTTTTTACAAACGAGTCAAACTTCTTTAATTCTTTATCAATTGCCTCGCCGTCGGCACGTA
>CAZTJA010000064.1:0-17058 GCA_964613745.1 uncultured Syntrophaceae bacterium | reverse complement strand
TCATCCTGAGCCATGCCTTTGAGCGCCAATCCCAATTTCGTGTGACTAACGAACAACCATAGAAGGAGAAACAGGGTGGCTCCTGCCACTACAACTATCATTCTTTGGAAATCTATACTGACACCAAATATGTCCACACTGCCTTCAACAAAGGGCCTGAGAATAAAAGTGCCGCCCTTTAGTCCGCCCCAGCGTAGGCCCTCTAGGATCGCAAGACCGATTGCATAGGATGCAATTATTTCGGAAATAGGCATGCCTCTGACTCTGATCAAGACAAATTGGTACATTGCCGCCCCAACCAGCGCTACGCATACCAGAGTGAGGATGATAGCGAGTGGGTAATTTAGTGACAATCTATTCATGAACAGCCATGCAATGTAACCGGCCAAAACATAAATCGCGCCATGTGCAAAATTGGGCAGCCGGCTCACTCCATAGACGAGCGTGAAACCAAGAGCCATCAAAGCGAGGGATACACTGTTGACTATCCCGTAGACCAGGATTTCCATGACTTAGCCTTTGAAGAATATCTGTTGGAGTATTATGGGGAACGAAATAGCCGATGCGTTCCCCATTAAAACGAATGAGATTATTTTTTCATCCAAGGCGGCAACATAACTTTGCCTGTTGCTATGGAGTGTGGGAATACAACTATTCTTTTGCCGTCTTGCCACTGAAAGATAGTGCCGACTGCCCCTTCCTTGGGATCAAGACTGGGTATAACCTGATTTGATTTCTCGTCGAACCTGGTTCGGCCGTAAACGCCGACAATATCCATCTTCTTTAAGGCGTCTACCACTTTATCCGAGTCAACCGTTCCAGCTCGCTCAATTGCGTCCTTCAGTGCGTATACGGACATGTAACTCGAAGATGTGCCATAGCCTTCCGGCTCGATGCCGTACTTGTCCTTGTATGCATTTACGAACTTCATTGTCCATTCGGTTGCTTCACAAGGAACATTGCCGGCGTTGACAACATTGGCCAGACAATACTCGCCTTTACCATCTGTGGCTTTCCAGAAGCCGGGTTGTTCCGCAGCCGCTATGATCGTGCCGAAGGGTAGAGCGGGTATCTTCATATCGTGCCATTGTTTGAGCAGAATGGAGGATTCAGGCATGTCCATCCAGATGATCATGACCTGAGCGTTCTGTTTTTTAGCCTCCACGAGTCCCATGGAGAAATCGGCTGTTCCGGTCGGAAATACTAATGGATCACCTAAAACCTTCCAGCCCTTTTGAGACATCACTTTGGATAGGATTTCACCGCCGGCACGTGCGTGAGCCACGTCCTGTACAAAGATCATGAGTCGATCCAGGCCGAACTGCTTACCTATTTCTTCCAAACAGGGAACTAGTTCGCCCATAACCATCCATTTTGCTTCACCGGAAATCCGGAAACAGTATTTAAATTTATCGGGAGCAGAGGCTACTGTTTCATGATATTTCGGGGTTAGGGACCCCGTTGTAAGTATCGATACTTTTTTGTGCTTTGAAAGTAACGGCATTGCTGCAAGAGCAGCTTCAGATCTGACCGGACCCCCTAAAATAAAATCGGCTTTCTTTTCGAGAATAAGTTTTTCAACTCCCAATAGGGCTTCGCTGACGGGAACACCCGGTTCCAGATCCCGAGTGTCGATGACTTCAACTTTGAAAGGCCTGCTCTCCTGACCGACTTTAACTCCCCCTGCGGCATTAATCTCATCTACGGCCAGCTTAATGCCTTTTTCGGCTACCCAACCGTAAAGAAAAGCCGTAGAAAGCGGAGCTCCGATAATAATAGGTTTTTCAGCCGCAATCGATGCTCCAGCCGTCAGGAAAAGACACAATGATAACAAGGTGATCCATTTAGCCCTCATGGTAGTCACTCCTTATGTGGGTTTCGGTTCGCAAATACGACCCGCAAAAATCGTCGGAAGTCGAGAAATGGAGGTGTGGTGACAAATGTTCGGCCTTCATAAAGCCGGGCTAAGCCTTATTACGTATATAGGAAGCTACCCTCGGAATATGCGGAGTGAAGATTTTAAAAAGCGTCAAAAGGTAGCTGGTTTCCGAATGCTGAACTCACTAGGCCAGTTTAACACGCTGCACGATCATAGACCAAAACTTTTTGTAGGCAATAAGAAAAAAGGTTTATCCAAGCTAATATTTTATCTTCATTGGATGGATACAGACAGGACGTTCACTGATATGAACCGGCAAAGAGTGGAATCTCCGGCAGCTTGTATATCAGTGAGGATTAAAACGTTGGAAAACCGTCTATAATGCCGCTTGGACTGTTTGAACCTGATGACCCGCAGATTTCAGGGCCTTCCGTTCCAAAAGGAGGATGATGGCCGGGAGAGTGGTAAGTGTTAATGTAACCGCTGCAATCATTCCGAGCACCATGCACCAGCCCAGAAATTCAATTGAGTAATGCCTTGAAGTCAACATCGATATGAAACCCATGATATTCGTCAATGACGTGAATATGATCGGTCGCGTCACATGCTTCATAGTTTCAATTATTGAGCCGCCCATGTGGAGACTACCCATCACGACATGGACGCCGTTGTCCATGCCCAAACCGAATATGAGAGGTACAACGCCGACAATTGAGAACGGTAACCCCATACCCAGCAGTCCTAAAATTCCCATGGAGACTGCAAAAGCGCCAACCATTGGAATTAAGCTCAACAGAACTCCAAGCGGGTGCCGAAACAAGGCAAAGAAAAAAATCACTACCGCTAAGATTACATACGTTCCTAATCGTATGAGTTCCGAAATGAGACTCGAAAGAATTTCCTCCATGATCTGTCTCGGGCCTGACATATGCACAGTCAAAGGCATATTTTTTACAGTCTCAAGGACTTGATCATCGGCTTTCTTGAGATCCTCGATCGACGTGATCGTATCATCGTATCTGATCTGTGTAAGAAAGCGAAAATTTCCGTTCAGTTTGGCCAAGTACCAAGACCGCTCGATGTCAAGGGCGGAGGTATCATGCATCCGGCCGTTTTTGACCAGCTCCATCACATCCAAGGTATCTGAAAGTGCTTGTCTGGAGGAAGCAATGGCCGACTCCGAAAAACCTACGGACTTGTATCGTTCATCAAGTGCTGCCTCAAGAGACTCCCTGTGATTCGTGAGTTGGCCGATTATCGCGGTATTCGCGGGGTGCATGATTTTTGGGGACATCAAATAGGAAATGGAATCGAATGAAGCAATGGGTCCGCTTCTATCAGTGAGGCCCATTAGCAGTTCGTCCAATTTTCTTTGCAACTGTAGACCCTCTTCCAAGGTGGGTGCTTCGAAGGAGAGATGAGCAGGGTGAGAAAAGTTGGATTGAAATTTTCTTGAGATTCTGTCCGACACGGACATTGATTGCATGTCACGTGCTAAAAATACTTTAAAAACATCTTTTTCATAATGTAAATCGGATGCGAAAAAAGCGGCCAGACCTATAATAAAGATTGAGGAAATTGCTATTGTCTTGGGATGCTTTAGAAACAACCCCGAAAGGCTGCTGAAGGAAACGGAAATACGCGGATAATAATCGTTGCGTCTCCTGGAGATTAAAATTGCCAAAGCCGGAAAAAGAAAAATCGTTGACAACAGCGTTAAGAAAAGTCCGGATGCGCCCACGTACCCGAACTGGATCATTGCCGGCTGATTAGATAAACAGAGGCACAAAAATGCCAGAATGCTGGTGATCGCTCCCAGGATGACAGGAGGCCCTGTTAAGGAATAAACCGCCGAAATTGCGTCATGCACTTCGGAACCTTTGTCAATCTCCTCGCGCATTCTACCCCATAGATGGACCCCATAGTCGGTTCCAAGTCCGAACAAAACACCGGCAGCACTGATTACTACCGGGTTCACCTCGTCGTAAAGCAAGTAGGTGAGCCCGTAATTCGGACCGACTCCACAAATAATAGGGATCATAAAAATGAGACCGGCCGACAAACTTCGATACACAATGATCAGGAGCACCGATACCATTCCAAACGAGAAAAGCAGAATTACGCTGCTCTCCTGATCAAAAATGACATCGGACTCATTGTGAAACACCGTCTTTCCGGTGAGATACCATTTTATGTCCTTTGATTTGTCCTTTAGTCTTGGAATGTCTGCAGCAGCATTGTGTATCCATTGAGGCATATTTTTCCGGATTGCCGTGAGCAGTTTCTTGCCCTCAACCAATTCAGAACTGGGGAAATTAGGAGTGACCTGAATGAGAAAAACCGTGCTGTCCGGACTCGCTATTAAGAGGTAAACGTCACCTAAACTGACTGATCCCACTCTCTTCTTCATCGATTCAGCAACGAATTGACCTAGCTCCAACGGATCCTGTAAAAGTTTCTCCTGTAGGTATGGATTTTCCGTGAGAAACAGCCTATTTACATTCCGTCTGACTGCGCCGGGAATGTTTTCGACCGAAAATATTCTTTTTATTTCGTTTCGTTCACGTTCATTCATTCCAAGCAAAAATTGACTGAGAAGAACTTGAGTATTTTCCTTATCATCAGGATCAACAAACCTATACCTAACTCGACGGACACCCTCCTGGTTCGACAAATCATCCGCTAACCTGGTGAGGAACTCAAGACGTGACTCTCCGGGGGGTTCCGGAAATTCCAAAACCACTATGAGTGAATCCTGCTCCCCAAAGATTTCGTTATTCTCTTTTGTAATATTGATAATCGAGTCTGGATTTCCGATGCCGGATATAAGGTTCGTACTGATCTTCATATGGGGCATTGCGTAAAAACCTGCAACGGCGAGCAGTACGAACAACGATATGATAGAGCGGGGAAAAGAGACTGAGAGCCGAGCTATTCCCTGCAATAGGGAAATTATGAGGTGCATTTCAAGGCCTTGTAGCCAAAAATTTCATTAGTGATTCTATTATTCTTCAAAACAGGATCAAATCGCAAGGGCTACCGTGGTTCTTTGCAGATCGCTATTTCGATAATTGATCAGCAATACAATTGAGTGCCTTCTGAGGCGCAAAAATGATACTATTCGACTGATAATAACATTAACGTTACATCGTCTTGAAATTTGTTGTTTCCGCAAAAAGTTTCAAGGTCCGCAAGGATGCTGTTCAGGATGTCGGCAGGAGGTAAGCTCAGGTTCTTCAGAAAAACCTTTCTGAGTCTCTCTTCACCATACTCCTCCTGATCCTTTCCCGTGATCGCCTCGGTTACACCATCCGTGAAAATAAGAATTTGGTCACCCGAATGTAAAATCCTGAGGTCGTCCTCATAGTCCATTTCCGGAAAAGCTCCGATCAAAGGACCGCCGCTGTGGAGCAGTTCGATTGAATTCAAGGACCTGCGATAAAGGAAGGGCCTTGGATGTCCGGCATTACAGAATCTGAATCCCAGGTTAGCGGGACTAAAAATGCCGTAAAAGACAGTGAGAAAATCCGATTCAGGTAATACACGCACCATTTCATCATTGATTCGAGCCAAAACGTGACACGGCGAGCTTTCGTGTCGTGCAAACGACTGGAATGCCATTTTGAACATGGCGCCGATCATTGCGGCGGCAACACCGTGACCCGATACGTCTACAACCACCACCCCCGTGCCCAATTCTCCCAAATCGATGAAATCGAAAAAGTCTCCTCCTGCTCTTGAATATGGTCGATAAACCACATTCAGGCATAATGCATCCGAAGTGGGGAAAATTTGGGGCAGCAGGGAATTCTGGAGCTGTGAGGCCATCTCCATTTCCCGCAACATGATCTTATTCTTGGTTTCAATTTCTTTTCGTGCAGCGTACAGGGCTAAATGGTTTTTCACCTTTATTGTTAATTCTTGGCGATCATACGGTTTGGTGATGTAGTCTACTGCTCCGATTTGCAAGCCTCTTTCTCTACTTGCCGAGTCTTCGCGAGCCGTTATGAAAATAACCGGAACGGAACTCTCTATAATCCCGTTTCTCAGTCGTTCCATAGTCTGAAAACCGTCCATATCGGGCATTTCTATATCTAGGAGGACTAAGTCCGGGGCGGTTTCTTGTGCAAGCCTGATAGCCTCTTCCCCCGAATCGGCAGAAATAACCGTGCACGTCTGGCGCAACATCGCTTCCAAAATTCTCCGAGAAACAGGATGATCCTCCACGACGAGAACCCTGGACTGCTCATTATTTGGGATCATGTCCAATTAAGTTCAACCAATCTGAAAAATGCCTCTAAAAAGCATGTTGCATTGCATTGAAAGTCTTCGACCTGCAATTCGATTAATGCATTACCGAGGCTGTTCAACTTTGTACAAAAACCCGAGTAACTCGTGGTGAAATTTTGCACACGATCTCATAGTTAATCGTTTGGCCGTTGGCTGCGATTTCATCAGCCAACACTTCCTCTTCGCCCTGACGTCCGATAAGAACTACTTCATCTCCGATCTTTGCATCCGGAATATCGGTAATATCGATCATTACCGCGTCCATGCATACCGTACCTACAACTGGAGCTCGACATCCTCTCACCAATACATGGCCTCTGTTTGATTGGAACCTCGGATAGCCATCATTGTACCCGACCGGAAGGGTCGCGATCCTAGAAAAGGAATTTGTAACAAAGCGTCTGTTATACGAAATTGCTCTGCCGGGAGGATGCTCCTTAATTTGCGCAATCTTGGTCGTGAACGTGATAACCTGTTCCAGCTTGACGCTGTCTCTCACGGCTTCAGAAGGATACATACCGTATATTGCCAATCCAGGCCGAACCATGTTGAAGTGCGTTTCCGGAAATCTCACTATCGCGGAAGTATTCGCCGCGTGTATGAATCGAAAACTGTATCCCTGGTTTCGCAACTGATAAATCAGGTTCTTAAACATCTTTATCTGAAGTAAAGTGTATTCATCTGCATCCGGATCATCCGCCGAAGAAAAATGCGTCATTATTCCTTCAACTTCCAAATTGGGTAGAGCAAAAACCTGTTCGGCAAAAGGAATTGCATCTTCAACCCAGACTCCCGATCGTCCCATCCCCGTATCGATTTTAAGGTGAACCGGAGTTTTCTTACGTCCTCTTGACGCTCTGCTCAGTTCTTGGGCAGATTCCAATGAGGAAACCACTGCACTGAGATTGTAACGTACAATCTTATCAACTTCTTCGGAGAGAACATTAAATGTTAAAATCGGAGCATCTATTCGGTTTTCCCGCAAAGTAGCACCTTCATCGGGAAAGGCGACTGCCAGATAATTGACGCCGTTCTCGAGGGCGGTTCTTGAAGTTCGAATAGAATCGTTTCCATAACCGAAACTCTTGACGACTGACATTATTGCGACGTCGTCACCGATTATGCTCCTTATGGTCTTGATGTTTGATGCTATTGCGTCGAGATTTACCGTCAACCTTGTCGGGCTCATTGAGCCTACCAACTGTTTTGCAATTCGCTCCAGTCTGAACCAACGGGAACCTTTGAAGAGAACTACGTCCCCTCTGTTCATGATTTTTTCGAGTTCTATCGAGGCTTCATTGTACGAAAGGGTATTGGAAATGCGCTTGGGGCTCATGCCTTCGACCATTGCGGCCCTACCGATAAGGGCGGCATTTTCCCCAACCGTTATGAGGTGATCAACACCTGTACGGACCACATCCTTACCAACTGCTAGGTGCTCTTCGCGAGAATGTAAGCCCAGGTCCAACATTTCGCTTAGAATTGCAATTTTTCGTCGGCCTGCCCCAATTTTGCCCAAAACATCCAAAGCACCCTTCATTGATGCGGGATCAGAATTATAGGTATCATTCACGAAAGTTACGCCGGTAACTGTAGTGTGGATTTCAAGCCTCATCGGAGAAGGCCGAAACTGCTCTAATCCGATACGAATAGATTCTTTGGAGACGCCAAAATTGGCAGCGCAAGCAGCAGCAGCTAAGGCATTCAAGACATTGAACCGACCCGGAACCGGCAGTGAAATATCAATTGAATCGTCGAATAGCTTTAATCTGAACTTATGGCCACGTTCCGGCAGTAGTTCAAGGTCCTCCGCCGTGACGTCGGCTCCGGAATTTAACCCAAATGTTACAATGCGGCACCCGAAGCCGTTCTTCAGTTTTGGAGAATATGGATCATCATTGTTTATAAACAGCACGGAGCTTTTGTTCAGATGCTGGAATAGCTTGGATTTCTCCTCTAAAGTCTGTTCAAGGCTACCCAGTCCGCCTATATGGGCCTTGCTTATGGTGGTTAGTATTCCGTGATTCGGTGCAATCATTCGTTCCAGTCTGTCCATTTCTCCTGGAAGACTAATTCCTGCCTCTATGATGGCTATGTCGTGTTCAGGTCTCAGGCCCAATAAACCAAGAGCGGCTCCTACTTGAGTATTGTAGGAAAGAGGAGATCGGTAGGTCTTCATTTCGAGACAAAGTATCGATGCAAGCATCTCTTTAACAAGCGTCTTTCCGTTACTCCCAGTGATTCCGATGATTGGGCACGTGAATTGTCTACGATAATTTGATGCAAGTTTTTGCAATGCTTCTATGGTGTCGTCGACCTGAATAAGCGTGAGATGCTCCGATTGACATTGATTAAATATTTCGGGTTTGCTCACTACGGCCGCTTTTATGCCAAGCTCGACCGCTTCAGGCACGAAATCGTTGCCATTGAAATGCTCACCTTTTATGGCCCAAAATAAGCAATCATCACTTATGGGTTTCCGGGAATCGATGGAAATACCTGAAATTGGACCCTTGCCGGGACCAGAGATACGCGTCGGTTCAATTACGTGAATGACTGTTTGAAGATCGAGAAATCCAGTGTTTTCAATTCCATTCTTTTCCATCATCTTTGAAGTAAACGAGAATTGTGAAAATGGAGTCAATTCTGAAGTGGAGTCAAAAAGTGAGCGTCTATAATTCATGAGAATGCCTCCATCATGCGGAGTTGGCATCGGTCCTTTCATCTTTTCTTATCGAGACTTTCCGAATCGAACATTACCAATTCTTGTATTGGATTCTCCCAGTAGAGTAGAACATCCCAAAAGCAACATCATCGACTTACCACCATCAAAGCGGAAACTCAAGTTGATGAGACCTTTATGGATTCTTATTGATTCCGATTGCAAATCTTTTATTTGAGGAAAGTGGAATGGAAAACACCGACGAACAGGATCCAATAACTCTGGAGATTGATGGGGTACTGGATTTGCACACTTTTAATCCGAAGGAATTGAAACCGTTGCTCGATGATTATTTTTCAGAATGTGTTAAGCGAAAAATATATGACATTCGGATAATTCATGGAAAAGGTAAAGGCATCTTGAGAGACAGAGTGCTCGCCATTCTAAAGAAGCATCCTATGGTGCAGTCTTATTCTCAGGCTCCGTTAGAGGCAGGCGGTTGGGGAGCCGTCGTGGTGGAGCTTAATCGATCCTAGCTTATTAGTCTCCGTGGGATTCTGAAGAGTCGTTGAGTTGAGTTTCCAATTGTTTCAGAACTTCAAGCTCTTTTCTATACCGTGCACAAATTTCTAGAATACCATCCACCCATTCTCGTACGATCTTGCCCTCGGTAGTGAGGTAATCAATTCGGGAATCCATCATTCTCGTGAGGGTTCCAAGCATATCGGTGAGCAGGTCGAGTTTTCGACAGTCGTCTTTTTCATCAATTAGCGGAGTATGTACAGGATCTTCGCCGTACTCGGCCCAATTCATTTCCTTCATCAATGTTTGTATAGCCATAGAAATGACAGCCATGGCCCTGAAATTCATTCTACCCCCGTTCTGTATTGAAGAGTCAATCCTCATCACCGGTGGCCTGTTTCGTCAATTCACCAATTAAGCAACTCAGGTTACCGATCACATCTCCTGCACTGACCGGTGCTCCACCACGCCTGGCGACAACATCGTCCGCAGCTTTTCCGTGCAGATATACTCCCAAGGGTATTGCTTCTTCCGGCGGAATATTTTGGACGAGAAGTCCCCCTAAAATTCCGCTCAGGACATCGCCCTGTCCCCCGGATGCCATCCATGAATTTCCCGTTGAGTTGATGTAAAAATGTCCATTAGGAGCAGCCGTGATCGTACCGGCTCCTTTAAGCACGGTCCAACACCCAAACTCTTTGGCAAAGTCAACGGCCACCTTGATTCGGTTTTCCTGAACCTCAGCTGCGGGTATTCCGGCAAGACGCCCCATTTCTCCCGGATGCGGAGTCAGAACGGTCGTATATCGGCGGTCCTTGAGGCATTCCGGTCGAGATCCTAGTGCATTCAGGCCATCGGCGTCGATCAGCAAAGTTCCTTTGAATTTCGATACGATTTCCTCAACCATTTCGGAAATACCCTGACCGGTTGATAAACCCGGCCCCAGTACTAAGCAGCGTTTTCCCTCTGCCAATTCAAGGATTCTCTCGATGGATTCTTCACCGAGACTTCCCGGTAGTAATTCAGGTAGAGGCTCCGTCATTTCCTCGGTTAACTTGATTTCCAGGAGATCATTTAATGATGCGGGTGCTGCTACGGTGACGAGTCCTGCTCCGATTTTGGTTGCCGAAACAGCCGCCATTGCCGGTGCACCACTCTTGCCCGTTGATCCTCCTACAACCAATAGATGGCCGAATGTACCCTTGTGAGCTGTAGGATCTCGCCTCAAGTTGCACAAACAGGATACATCCGGATTGTTGTAGAAAATTGCTTTCGGAGGGTTTTCGACTACAGCATTTATCGGTATTGAAATATCAACAAGTTCTACGTTTCCGCAAAGCTCTATTCCAGGGTAAACAGCGGTACCGACTTTCCTCATTCCATACGTGGCCGTGATATCGGCAATTATCGCAGAACCAAGCACTTTCCCCGAGTCTGCATCAATTCCTGAAGGGATATCTACAGCTAACTTGAGCGCGGGTATTTCATTCACAGCCCTGATGGCTTCCTTGTATGGAGATCGGACTTCTGAAGATAGTCCGGTGCCCAACATCGCATCAACAATTACTTCACAGGCATGCCATTCGTCGATGGCTTCCTTCAATTCGTCTTCATCCTTTATCGCAAAGATGGGAGCACACATGTTTTCAAGTATGACCAAATTTGATAATGCGTCACCGTTGATCTTTTCTCTCGGGGCGAGAAGATATATCGAAACGTCTGCGCCCCTATTCATTAAATAGCGAGCTATAACGTAGCCATCGCCTCCATTATTTCCAGGACCGGCCAGTACGGCTACTCTTAGGTCCGCTATATCGCATCCCAATCGGGACAGCAGAATCTCAAACGTGCTGCGACCTGCATTTTCCATCAGCACGATTCCAGGAATTCCGTACTCTTCAATTGCAATCTTATCGAAGTTTCTCATTTCAGCAGCGGTGACGAGATACATTTTTTACTCCCATGATGATCAAAAGGAATATGTAACAACTCTTATTCAATCAGAACGAAAAATTCATGAAGTTAGTTTCAGCAATTGAATACGGCGTCGACAAATTTTCATCGACGCCGTCAAACCAGAAAACTAAAAAACCTATTTCGTTGCAGGCATTACATTTTGATTCGTTCCCGGCTGCATAAATTCACAAGAATATCCCGAGCAGAGCATGTTATATCGACCGATCTGCTCCAGAGTGATCATCCCTCTCAATTCCCCCATTCGTAATATTGGAACAGCCTTGCTATGTCCGGCCTCCATCTTTTCGAGGATTTCAATTAGAGGTGTTTCTTCGACCGCTGTTGGGAAATCCTTAATCATTATTGCAGACACCTGCACTTGGGGACCTTGCCTGTGTAAGGTATCCACAAGAATTTCACGTGTAACCAACCCGACGAGTCTTTGCCCTTCCAAAACGGGAAAATCGGCCTGGAATCCATGGGCGAACCGTGTAGCCGCTTCACCGACGGATGTATCGGGCGAGAGCACATCAATGTCTCGGATCATAGCGGTTCGAGCATTAGAACCACCGAGCGACATCATAATGCCCATTTGACGTTCTTCAGTCTCTGCGCCCAAATAAACGAATAAGGCAATTAGGACCATAAACAGATTTGTCGAAACAAGACCCACGAAAAACAGAAGAATCGCGAACACCTGACCCACTCCGACGGCTATTCGGGTTGCGGTGTAAGGCTTCAAATACAATGCCAGCACTCCGCGAAGGATGCGTCCACCGTCCATGGGAAATGCCGGAATGAGGTTGAAAATAGCCAGGACTAAATTGACGGCTGAGAGTTGCGCAAGCATGTTTCCGCGGACGGACATATCGGCAAACGTGACGTCGTATCCAATAATTCCCGCCGCAAACCAGAGTGCGAAAGCAAGAACAAAGCTTGCCAATGGACCTGCAATCGAAATTACGATTTCCTGGACGGGGGAGTTCGTCGGAGAAGGCATTCTCGCAACCCCGCCAATGGGTAGGAGCGTAATGTCGACCACATTTATTCCATAGTAACGGGCCACCAGAGAGTGGCTCAATTCGTGAAAGACTACCGATGCAAACACGAGGACAACAAATATTACGCCGTCCAGACCACCTATCCCGATCAGTTGTGTGCCTGCGAAAAATATGAGAACGAGAAGCAACACGAAAGTCAAATGAACCTTGACCGGAATTCCAAATAGGGAACCGATCCTCCAAGACCACTTCATGGTCATTCCTCCTATAATGTGTTCTGGAGCTTGAGCTCAGATCCGAGCGCCTAATCTTCCGAATAGTCGGCCAAACTTATCACAAATTGACATATTGGTCATTCTTAAGTTCGGAATCGATTGAATTTGTGCGGTGTTTTTGATTTATATGTAACCGGCATCTACGTTTATACATTAGCTGTTGAATGGATAGTACGCCATTGGAGGTGGTCCGTGATCGGAATTGGAGAAGCTCAACAAAAAGTACTTGAAGAAGTTCCGGTTCTTGGACGCGAACGGATTCACATTTTGGAAGCTTTGGGTCGAGTTCTGGCACAAGATGTTGCAGCTTTAAGAGATGTTCCTTCCGGTGACAACTCCGCAATGGATGGATATGCCTGTCAGCACGAAGACATCAAAGGAGCTAATTCTGCTTCTCCCAAACGTATTCTTGTTATTGGTGATTCCCCGGCCGGGCACCCTTTCATTGGTAATGTGAAGAGCGGTGAGGCGGTACGCATAATGACCGGCGGTCTGATTCCTCAAGGCGCTGATACCGTAATTATGCTGGAAGATGTCGAAAAAGACGGTGACCACATTATGTGCATGGCTGATCCGGGAAAAGGTGCTCATATCAGAGGCCGAGGCGAAGATGTAAAAGCAGGTGAACAGATTCTGTCTCGCGGCGACATCATCAGACCTCCCGAAGTCGGAATGCTGGCTACGCTTGGTCACGCGTACGTCCACGTTCATCAACGCCCCATAATAGCGATACTCTCCACGGGGGATGAACTCGTTGACCTAGACGAACCGTTTACGGATGGAAAAGTCGTTTGCTCGAACACCTACAGTTTGGCGGCCCAAGTAATGGAGTGCGGGGCAATACCACTTTCCTTGGGCATAGCATCGGATGATGAAGACGATCAGCGGGCGCGTATCTCAGAAGGTTTGCGAGCTGATGTTATCCTAACTTCCGGTGGTGTATCCGTTGGAAAATATGATCTCGTCAAGGACACACTTACCCAATTGGGTATGAGGGTCAAATTTTGG
Organism: uncultured Syntrophaceae bacterium; assembly: GCA_964613745.1. Lineage (GTDB taxonomy): Bacteria > Desulfobacterota > Desulfomonilia > Desulfomonilales > Desulfomonilaceae > CAZTJA01. Next base: position 3,465 of record CAZTJA010000064.1, on the reverse strand, counting down.
AAAGTAGCCATGAAACCAGGCAAACCCCTCGTTTTCGGCACGATAGGAAATAAGCCTGTATTCGGATTGCCCGGAAATCCAACATCCGCAATGATCTCTTTTGAGCAGTTCGTTAGGCCGGCACTCCTCAAGATGATGGGGCACCTAAATCTCTTCAGACCACTTATTGAAGCTGAACTTGCTGAAGAAATCAAAATGAAAGGGGATCGCCTTCACCTCGTTCGCTGTAAGCTATTTGAAAAAGACGGAGTCATGTTCGCTTCAACGGCGGGCAATCAAAGTTCCGGGGCTTTGAGATCCATGATATTGGCGGATGGTCTGATGATATTGCCTCCCGATAAGACGCCTTTCACAGCGGGGTCGAGAGTTCGGGTCCAAATACTCCATACGAACAGCCCACTCAGTCCTCACTCACCGTATGAATAATAAAGGCATCGTGCGCCCAACAAGCTGATAATGATTTTTAGGATGCAAAACGCGACTTAGTTGTTTGTGGGTTGGAGCAATGATAGGTTGGATTCGATGATCACAGCCGAAAACTGAGATTTTCGACTGTGATTCAGTTAATCTTCAAAACTTTTGGAATAGCCGCCCTCGGCGACATCCTCTCTCCAAACACTACCTCTTAGGCCTTGATTGTCCTTAAGTTTTTCAAAATGGTCAAATTCTTCCTGACATCGTACACAAAGCCTAGCTGCCGGATAAAGTCTGAGTCTCTGTTCCGGAATGGCTTCCCCACAATCTTCGCAGGTTCCGTATTCGCCATGTTTGATCCGTTCCAAAGCCTCTTCAATTTCTTTTATCTGGCGGTGTTGGCGCATGGTAATTTTTGCATCAAGTTCTCTCGAAATCTCACCGGTGGCTAAATCAATTTCGTCGCCTTTTTCGATGGCATCAATTCTATTTCGGTCGACTTTGATGGATGCTAAAATGTCCAGCAATACTTGCTTTGGATTAAAAGGACCTTGCTTGTCCGGGGAGACTCTTCTCGGTTCCGTCGGTGGTGGAGCCGGTCGGAATTCCGGCTGCGGCGCAACCGGTCGTTCAATTTTTTCCGGTCGTTTTTCTTCCGTTAAGACCTGTTCAGCCGGAGCAATCTTCGGTGGGGCCGGCTCGCTAACGACTTCTTGAACCTGCGGAGCGGGAGCTTCACCGACTAGCCGATACAAATTTTTTCCGTTTTCGATTTTTCTTTCGATTTGACCTTTTTGAACTTTGCCACGGACACTATTTGGGACAATGCCGAGATACTTCGCTATTTCTTCTCGAGTCATCCACATGTGATCACGCTCCCTTGGCTGTTCGTTCCGTCCGCAATGTGTAATCATTCAAATGCATATTCGCAAGGGCATTAAGGAATATTAATGTACGAACGGACCCGCCCCGAAAATCTGTAATTAAGGATGAGTCGCTCTGACGCGTACTGGTTCGGGATACACTGCAAATTACGGGTCTCCCGGACGTGGACGGTTCTTATACGCCTGTTCTAGAATTTTGTCAATGCCGATTAGTCAATTCGATCCACAAAAAGTTTCTCATAGAGCACAAATCCTCTTTTCACGACGCTCCCTAGATCTTTTGCAAGAATATGTTGTAATTCTAATCAGTTTGTATTATTTATTAATGTAAATAAGAGAGAATGGAGGAGCATATGATGAACCGATATCTTCTCATATTATGTATTCTCATAACAGTTGGTACAAGCGCTTCGGCGTCACAGATCAATCTTAGTTCCGGACCCAAAAACAGTGTCGGCGACGAGCTTAGTCGCTCATCCTTGCCCGTCGGTTCAGTGGTTGAAAAAGAATCGCTTCCGCAGTACCCGTATCCCCAATATCACAACCCTTTTTATGACGGTAGAACTATAAACGAATATTTTTCAGGTACTTGGCAATGGGTAAGGCATTTGCCGTGGAAAGTAGTGGATGGATTGACCGGAGTTCTGGATAAGAAAATCTTCTCTAAGGCCGGTCAGCCACAAGGTGAAGTCATTACTCGCGAACCAAAGGGAGCACAGGCCGCAGGCAACATTTCAGAAACCGACGCCGGTAAGACCAAGAATTAGCGAGCTAAGGCAATGCAGGATTTTGAGACGGCCAGAGAACTGATGGTTCAACGTCAATTGATAGCTCGCGGTATCAAGGATAAACGTGTCTTAGATGCAATGAGAAGCGTTCCAAGGCATCTCTTTGTGGAAAACTCACTTAAAGATGAAGCCTATGACGACACGCCTCTTCCAATCGGGGAAGGTCAGACCATTAGCCAACCATACATGGTTGCCATAATGACCGAGCTTCTGGACTTGCGGGAAAATGAGACCGTATTGGAAATCGGCACTGGATCAGGATACCAAGCTGCAGTTCTCAGTCGCCTCTGCAAGTGGGTCTACACGGTTGAAAGATTGGCCGCACTATCTAAAAAGGCTCAAAAATCCATATCAGAATGTGGTTACACCAATGTGACTTTTCTCGTGAATGACGGCACAATAGGTGATCCCGAACACGCGCCGTTCGACGGTATAATTGTTACAGCAGGGGCTCCGCAGATCCCTTCAACTCTCGTCGATCAACTTGCAACGGGCGGTCGCATAGTCATACCCGTTGGAGACAAGTATTCACAAACGCTTAAGCTTGTTGAGAAAACCGTCGACGGAACAAAGATGAGTGACCACACCGGTTGCCGCTTTGTAGATCTGATCGGAGAGTTCGGCTGGTAAGAATTGCGATCCATGTGCGAATAATCGAAGTACGTGAAAATTCGTCGTCCCGATGATACGAATCATCTGCCGTCCGGCAATTATAAAACTTCTCACATTATTTCTCTCCATCATCTTCACCGCATGTGTCAGTGAGTACAGATTCTTAACGCGCCCCACAAACGGTGCATTTCTTGCGAAACACATCTCTGAATCCAATCACACGGTAAAACCCGGAGATACGTTCATAGGGATATCTAGAAAATATGAAGTGAGTCCCGACATCCTTGCATCGGAAAACGGACTCGAAGCTCCCATACGAATAATGCCGGGCCAAGTATTGAAAATTCCTGCGTCAAAGGATACGAAAGCCGAAAAAAACACCAATCACGACGTGGATAGCCCTTCAGAAAATCGTTTCATAAGACCTGTTGCCGGAACAATTCTCTCTTCACCAGATGATAAAAAAGAACGTTCAAAGCGCGGTGTCTTGTTTTCTGCCGAAGAAGACACCCCAGTTCATGCAGCGGCTAAGGGCAAAGTCGGATTTTCTGGAAACATGCCCTACTACGGAAACATTGTTCTCATCGAGCATCCGAACAGGCTGGTAACCGTCTATGCTCATTTAAAGGAGTTGCTGGTCCACGTTGGAGATGATGTTGAACAAGGCCGGATCATTGGCACTGTCGGATCATCCGGCAGAACTGAGGGATCAACATTATATTTTGAAGTCCGATCTCGTTCAAAACCAAAAAATCCGCTATTATTCC
>CAZTJA010000063.1:0-17812 GCA_964613745.1 uncultured Syntrophaceae bacterium | reverse complement strand
TGTTGAGCAAAATATATTCTACTTCACCCCCTCCTACGCGAGCCATCATGTCCAGGAGAAATCGATTCACGGAGTTGCCCGTACCAAATGGAAACCATCTGCTGTTTCCTCGCAATCTTTGAACCAACGAGATAATCTCGAAATCGTTCCCCACGTAGCCGTCGGTCATGAATGACACGATTCTCAAGCGATTCTCAGGCGCGGGCGTTTTGCACACCTGTTCTATTGCCGGTCCCATCCATGTGCCGCCCTTGGCTTCAAGACCAGCCAAATATTTCAATGCCTTTGCTCGATTTTCCGGTGAATTGTCTTTTGGTTCCGAAAACAGAGATCTGGCACCTACATTGAAATCTATGATGTTGAAAGTATCCTTGGGGCCCATTTTGTCGATAAAATATTTCATTGCGTCCTTTGCCTTTTCCAAGGGCAAACCGTGCTGAGATCCCGAACAGTCGATCACAAAGATCATTTCTCTAGGTGCTGTTTGCTCAGGGACGACTCTCTTGGGAGGAAGCATAATTACGGAGATGTATCCAGTATCACCCTGCTTATGGACTAGGTATCCTGATTTAATTTCTTCGCCTGCAACAAGGTATTCGAGTACAAAATCCTTGTTGGGTATCTCTTTCGGATTTCTCAATTTTACCGTTACATGTGAATCATCGATTTTGGTAACATCGATTTGGTGGAGCCTGGAATCAAGTTTGAGAATCGGCAATCCCGCCTTGATCGTAAGTTGGAGATCTATGTCGTGTCCCGCTCTAGAACCTTGAGGCGCGACCGGAGGAGTAATCTTGGATGCGTCCGGGACCAGCGTCGTATCGGGTGACCATCCTGTTCCAGTCGCTGAATGCGGCTGCCCGGGGATGAATCGGGGACCTACAACCATGGGAAACGAAAATTTGAAGGACCCGTCTTCATATGGTAAAATTTCTGAGTAGCTAATGGTTATCTGAACCATTTGACCGGGCAGAATGTTTGCCACAGCCTGAGTAAATATGTTCGGGCGCTCTTGATCCAGCAAAGAAGCCATGTTACCCCTGCTTTTTGCCTGCTCATAAATTGCTCGGGCTTCCTCACGTTTCTTGATCAAACCCTTAATTATCTTGTCGCCGATTTTCATGGTCATATCGTCCACAGCTGATTCTCCAGGCAGAGGAAACGTGTACACGGCTTCAATTTTCTTGTCTCCTTTATTCCTAAAGATCTGAGTGACACTGACTCTGGATACAAACCCTGATACCTCACCGACCACTGAAGTATGCTCCAAAGGACATTGGCCGATTTGCTTTCCGTCGGGCTCGATTATGGTGAGCGCACCTTGTGCATGAGCCGGCCGATTCTGATTTGACGCGATGATCAGAATTAAGGCCATCATGATGAGAGTGAAACATTTCGAGTTCATTGCAGTCCTCCTCGGGGCTGAGCTGATTTTTATGCGAACTTCAACAGGGTATTCGCAAGCAATGTGGAAACGTTTCACTGACAATTCTGAAAAGGGACAGCATCGGTGGGTTAGCACTTGAATTCAAAAAAAAAGAACCCTCCCGGAGGGAGGGTTCGCATTACAGTTAAAAGAGGAATTATCTTCCGCTACCTGGAAGAGTTACTCCCGCATACTGGTTCGGTATAGTTCCCGCGACTACCGGCCTTTGACCTTGTTCAGTCAAGCTTCCTATTGCACCCGTGCCCATGGCGCGTGTGGCTTCATCGGCAGTTGCAAAAGGTCCTTCCGAAGAATACCATCCGTAAGACGGCATCTGGTTGGATACGGAGACTTGGCCCTCTCTATTTCGGATTACCCAATAGGGATCTTCGTTAAAAGAACCGGAATTAAAAAAATAGTCTGAAGCCGAACCCAAATTGCTGGGGTTGGCATAATAGGGATTGAAATGGCCTTTCTGCTGGGCTACGGAACCCACGCCCGATGCTCTTTCGGCAGCGTCTTTGGTTACGAACGGTCCTTCCACTATATCCCAACCATAACTTGGGACTCCGCTACTCACGGTTGTGATCCCATTCTTATCTTTAATGACGAACCATTGCTCAGCATTGGCAACATTAAGTCCCGTGAATCCGAACACTAAAACAAAAATAATTATCGGTATCTTGTTCATAGTATCAACTCCTCGATAGATATATCTATTCGGTATGCTCGTATGCAGTAACCATGCCCGATTTGTGTATAGCCGAAACAATATTGCCTAATCCAAATAGGGATGCTTCTCAAACTCTCTGTTAGCCGTCTATTTACGAAAATAAAGACTCTCGGGCGCGAGAAGAAAATTGGGTTACGGTCTGGTGTAAGAAGCAGGTGGAATTAATCTGGGCGGTTAATAATCTCAGGAATGTACTCGTAGGGTAATTTATCCCCGGCTCTAGACTTTTTTCACATCTTTCCTGTAACTTTAACCAAAAATCTTTCCAAAGCCGCAACCACCATGGACCAACAAATCACCCCCATGATGAAGCAGTACCGTGAAAACAAGAGCCGTCACCCGGATGCTGTTCTCTTATTCAGGATGGGTGATTTTTACGAACTATTCTTCGATGATGCAAAAAAAGCCTCTAAAATTCTCGGAATAGCCCTAACTACCAGGGATAGAAATAAAGAGGAAGGCGTCCCGATGTGTGGATTTCCCCATCATGCCGCATCCGCTTATATTTCTAAGTTACTGCAAGCAGGGGAAAGAGTTGCCGTATGTGACCAGATCGAAGACCCGAAAAAAGCGAAAGGTCTCGTAAAGCGAGAAATAACGCGGGTGTTAACTCCCGGACTTACGGAAGAGCCGAGCACTCTCACCGCAGGCGAAAATCATTTCATTGCCTCCGTAGCCGATACAAAGAAACTAATTGGAATAGCCGCATTTGATTTATCAACCGGTGATCTGCTTGTAACCACCGCGAATTCATCGGATGAAGTAAGACAAGAATTGGCTCGTTTGAATGCAAAAGAAATTTTGCTGAACGAGAAGGAAATGGAAAACTCTCCCCTGATGAATTCAATCAAGAGCGAATTCTATGTGCACTCCATGGAAGAATGGTCTTGTGATCCCAAGAACTGTTCCCAAGCGCTTGTGACGTTCTTTGATGTTCAAAATTTGGAAGGGTTCGGGTTTTCTGAAGGGTCCGTCCAGGCTGTTTCTCTGGGTATGATCCTCAATTATGTCAAGTTGACCAGATCTGAAGCGCCAATCCATATTAAATACCCCAGAACTTACAGACTTGACAATTACATGGCGCTCGATGCAGGAACCTTAAGAAATTTGGAAATATTCGGAAACCTCAAGAATGGAGGCAGGGAAGGCACGCTCATTAGTGTTTTGGATAAGACTTCCACTGCCATGGGCACAAGGCTCCTCCGGCTCTGGATGAATTATCCACTGTTGGAAAAATCAGAAATTAGGCGCAGATCGGAAGCAATTGAAGCGCTTTTGGAAAGCTCCGTAAAAAGAACACAAATCAGTGAAAGCTTACATGATATAGCCGACCTGGAGAGAATCGCAGGCAAAATCTCTCTCCGGAATATTACACCCCGCGACCTCATTCATCTGAAAACATCATCGGAAATTCTGCCCGGTTTACTTAAACATATTGCCGACATCAAGTCGGAGCTTCTGGAAGAAATATCATGTATGGACGATCTTGCGTACGTTGCTCATGCGATAGGAGCCATGATCGTCGATTCTCCTCCGGCGGTGATCCGGGATGGCGGCGTCATTCGTTCAGGATTCAATGCGGAACTGGATGAATTGAGATCTTTAAGTAAAGAAGGTAAGCAGTGGATCGCCAAAATAGAAGAAACTGAGCGAAGTGCAACGGGAATCCCGAATTTAAAAATCGGCTACAATAAAGTGTTCGGCTATTTCATAGAAGTGTCCAAAAGTTATCAACGAAAAGTCCCGTCACATTACATACGAAAACAAACTCTGGTCAATGCTGAGCGATACATTACTGAAGATCTGAAAGAGTACGAACTCAAAGTAATCAACGCACAAGAACGCATTGTTGAACTCGAAGAAGAGTTGTTCAATCTATTGCGAACAAAGCTCCTGGAAGTTATCCCTCGAATACAGGATACCGCAAGAAAACTGGCTACACTGGACGTATTAACAAGTCTCGCCCAAACCGCCGCTTTGAGGAGCTATTGCAGACCCGAGGTAACCGACTCTGATGTGATTTCTATCGAAGAAGGTAGACATCCTGTAGTTGAGACCTTTGATGATCGCGAAACGTATGTAGCCAACGACACTTTTCTCAGCAACTCAACTCATCAGATTCTCTTGATTACCGGGCCAAATATGGCAGGCAAATCGACTTTCATGAGACAGACGGCTCTCATTGTCATTATGGCCCAAATGGGAGGATTCGTTCCTGCAAAAAAGGCATCGATAGGTGTTGTCGATCGGATATTTACGCGAATTGGGGCTGCCGACTACCTCGCATTCGGTCAATCGACTTTCATGGTCGAAATGAATGAAACTGCCGATATTGTTCATAATGCAACGGCAAGATCCCTCGTTTTATTAGATGAAATCGGTAGAGGCACGAGCACATTCGACGGTTTGTCCATTGCATGGGCGGTAACCGAGTACCTCCACGACAAGGTTGACGGTCCACGGACGATGTTTGCGACTCATTACCATGAACTCACGGATATAGCTCGAATACGAGATCGGGTAAAAAATTTCTTTATCGAAGTAAGAGAATGGGGAGACAAGATCGTATTTATACGAAAGATAGTTCAAGGAGTTGCAGGAAGATCGTATGGAATCCAGGTGGCAAAACTCGCCGGGATTCCGCAGCCGGTAATCGACAGGGCGAAAGAGATACTGAGCAACCTTGAAAAAGAAGAACTCGATTTGACGGGCAAGCCCAGAATTGCACGAAAAAAGAATAAACCGAAAGATCAAAGCGAAATTATGCAGGCTGATCTATTTGGTTACAGAGCCGACGAACTGGTCTCGGAAATTCAAAGTATCGATCCGGATAACCTTACGCCGATCCAAGCGCTCAACCTCATCTCCGATTGGAAACGTCGGCTGGATACCTAAGAATCAAAATTAATATAATTACATAGCTTACCGTAATTATATTTGAAATTGACAGGAATCTATGCTATGGTCTGCAGCGTGGAGATCCTCCTTCGCGGTACTGTGGATCTCCATAAAGGAGGACCACGGTGCAAAAGTTCATCCTCAAAAGTCTTCTCATCCTGGTATTGTTCTTGGCTGCAGCAAACCCCGCAAAGGCATACGTGCCCTACGATACTCATGTTTTCTTCTTAGAAACTGCAGTTAAGGATTTTATTCGCTTTATTCCTCGATCAATGGCTCAATATATATACCAAAACCGGTATGATTTTCTTCGGGGCATGACTTTCATGACGAGGGACATCCGGTTCAGTCCGGCAAAACTGAAGGACATAGAAGAAATCAGAAGAGAAGCTTTTGCTCGATTGTCCAGGGACATACCGTATTGCGTAGAAGCGCTTAAAGGTGGGGATCTCAAATTGGATACAGCTCCTGCGAATCTTGCAGGGCGGCTGGGGATGATCGCCTATTCAATCATCTTGCTGAAATTACCGGACTATCCTGATGTGGAATTCCTGGAAAAATTCACCATGGCCTTCGAAGAGATTATCTTTGAAGGTACCATCGATTTGTGGGTTTTTTACGATGGATATGGTGATTTTAAATGTTTAGGTGAACTTCTGGAGAGGCTCAAAAAAACGAATGTTCCTGACTTTGTCCCTGTTCGCAACGATTTATATGAAGCATTCATGCGAGAGGACACCTTTGCTATTCTTCGTGCTCCCTATAAATTTAACAAGAATATGGTTGTTACGAACATTGATTGCAACAGAATATATGCCGACATGCTGAATGATATTGCAGATGCATTCATGTACATTTGGAAATGTTCCGGTATGGATTTGGCACACCCCTCGTATGCGGCCCCTCCCGGGACAATGATTAGCCGCAAGAAACGCGGAACTATGTCTTGGAGCGCAGGAGCTTTGAGCACTCCTATTCAGGCCGAACCGATAGCTGCTCCGCCGCCGGATTCCGGCGTTTATTCAAATGGCACCACGACGGAAGAGGGCGTTTACAGCGGGCCTGAAAATCGCTGATATATTTCAAATAGCTTGGCAAACAAAAAGCGCGCTCTGGTGCGCTTTTTTTATTTTCCGTATACAATTCGTACAATCCAGTTTGCAAAGGAGTAACTCAAATGGAAGCAATGGAGGCATTGCTCTCGCGGAGAAGCATAAGAAAGTATACAACAGATCCGGTTTCCGACGAGACGATCCTGGACATACTGAAAGCCGGAATGGCTGCTCCTACTGCCACCGGAGGCGCTTGGCACTTCATAGTCTCGAAGGATGGAAATAAGTTGGAACGAGTGATCAACTTTCATCCTCACGCGTTTATGCTACGGCAGGCTCAAGCGGCAATAGTCGTATGTGCAGATCCTACGGTGGAGGCTTTACCCGGTAGATGGCCGCTGGATTGTGCTGCGGTCACTGAAAACTTGCTGCTGGCGGCCCATGCTATTGGACTAGGCGCTGTCTGGGTTGGTATATATCCGGTTGAACAAAGGATCAATGGACTTCGCGAAATCTTTGGAATTCCGGAAAGGATCATACCTGTTTCCATGGTTTCCATGGGCTATCCAGCGGAACAGAAAGGTCCTTCCAAGCGCTACGACCAGGACAAAATACATTGGGATCAGTGGTAAAACAGTAATAATAATTGATCTATACATATGAACTGTGATAAAATTGTACAAAAGTGGGCTGTTACTTAGGAATTTGGGGAGAGGATTCGGCGTAAACCGCTCGGAGGATATTATGAGAATACTCGTTTTTACGGCATTGCTGGTCTCGTCTCTGGTCATAGTCACGTCGGGGCAAGCCGAAATTTATTGGGATCGCGAAAAAAGTTTTGATCCGACAATTACCGATAAAGATTTCAAACTTCAGTACGGATCTTCAAAGGCCAGGTCATTCGGTGATCAGGAAATTTATGATAGCTACAAAACAGAAACGTCGGACAGAAAATCCGTAGTCGCAATACCCGAACCTGAGGCCCCGGTGGTTGCTCCTCCCACTGTTGCTCGCCCGGAAACCAGACGGCCTGCATTGGATCGGCAGCCTGCAGTAACCACCGACAAAGTCGAAGCTGCGAAGCCCAAGAGAGACAGGACAGGCATAGCGGATACCTTGAAGAGAACAGATCCGGTGCTAAACACTCAGGATTCGGAGCGTACCCGAGGCACTCCCGTTCCTGCTGTTGCAGGTGAACCGGACAGTTCGGCAGCAAAAAAGCTCAAATGGGGCAAACAGGAAGAAACAGCAGCTCCTGAAGAAACCGAATCCAAGACTAAGTTTAATTGGGGTAAACGATAATCATAAAAGAAGGATGTGAACATCGGTAAGCTCGGATGAGTTTACCGATTCATTCTCTTCTTTCGCCCAGCTTGATTCCCGTATCTTTTTGCAGCCGCATTAAAGCTACTTCTATATTGTAATCCCGAATATTCAATCCTTTGGACAAAGCTACGATTTCACCGTCCTCTACTCCGATTTCCATGGCCATTATTTCTTTCGCCTGTTGTAGACCGGCCAAATTGACGGGGAACCCCGACCAAAGATTCCATGATCGGAAGTACACGATCCAATGAAGCTTATTGTCCATGATACGGGTATCTACCAGCCGCAAGCACGGAGATGATCCATCGGGATCATCGTAGAAAAACACATCTTCCGGGCGACCGACTTCCATGCACATCCGGTTCGTTCGACCACCGAATTTTTTATAATAATCAATCACATATTGCCAGGCGATCTGGAGCCGCTCGCCGTACGTATAGTGCTCGTTGGCGCTTCGTTGCGGCGACAACAAGTAGGGCATGTATTCAGAAAGATACTTCTCATCAGCAACAGGAGGTAAATTCAGATGTTCGGGGATTTGCGGAAGAAGAGGACGCACTCCAGGCTGACGGATGTGAACAATCGCCATATCGAATTCGATTCTATCTGCGCCGGGATTCGATCCGGTGTCTACCGTATAGCGTCTTGCGGCCCCGTCGGGTTTCCTGGACTCCTCAATGAGCGTATACAAACACTGAAACCATGCATCCGGAATTGTTACCGCATTTATGACTATGGGTTTCACTTGAACCTCCTTTCCAAATGCCTCAAGCTTGACTCTGAGCGGCTTGCCTCACAGAGAATAATTGATTACAGTGAAGAAATCGGTCAAAGAACGTGAGAGTCGGAATTGCCTCTGAGCCAAAATTCTTTTTTACAAAGACTTCTTTATCGCGCAGGAAGACTGATTATAGAACCGTTTCGTAGTTCGAATAATCCTCCATGGTTCGATGCACGCGGAGTTGCTGTGGGGTTAATGATAGGGCTAAGTTTCCCCATAGGCACGCACATGATAAGCATGGGACTACTACGAACGGTATTGCGTTACAACCTCGTCATAGCGTTTGCGGTAACTTTTCTCAATAACCCTGTCACGATCCTTCCACTGTATTACGGCTTTTATTACATCGGCTCCATGGTAATGGGAGCTTCAACGGTTATTAGCTCCGATGATTTCGGAGACTTATTGAAACCGATGCTGCATGCGGATCACTTTATAGATTCCTTGAAACATTTCATGCTGCTCGGAAAAGAAATTGTCGTACGGTGGACAATCGGTTCCATTCTATTTGGAGCGGTAATAACTCCTATGGGTTACATCGTCACTTACCGATTACAACGCAGGAGAATACTGCGTAAGGCCCGAAATATGGGCCTTGATTATCAGGAAATGTTGAAAACAATGGAAATGTCTCGATCCGAAAAGGAAGAACAAAAAGATGTTAGAGATTTAAATTGAAAATAAAGTCCGAAGTTCATTTTCACATTCCAACAGAGTGGACAATTTTAGTAGATCCAATCTCTTGAGCGCACCGATGTTCATGGGCCTTTTTGCATCTCGGAAAGTTATTGAATCCAAAAAATTTTGGGCAGGTTCTGAATTGAGAATTCCGCAGAGAAACTCGCTCTGCTTTTTCGTCTCACAGGGCAGAAAATAACACGTATCATCAGGTATTGTAGGTTTTCCTCCTCGCGGACCTATCGAATGAAATCTGTAGTCCTTGTAAAAACCGGAAACGCAAACCTTCCAATCTGCAAAGGTATACGGTCCGATTCCAAAAACGGAGAATTCAGGTTTATCTCGGTAAATCGAACTGCGACGATTGGCTAATAAAGAAGCATGTTGCCTGAGGTACTCCCATGTAACTGGATAGTCCCGTATATTCTGCGTATCTTCGCCAAGATACGACTGAGTAACCAACACAAAGCGTTCCTTCTTAACATCTTTTCCCAAATCTGAGCTCTTTATGAGCGGAAAAATGAAACGGTCTTCCAGGCAAACCGCCTCATTGAACCCATTGTACAATATGTTCTGAGATCGCGTAAATTCCATCACTCGGGCGCAATCGTGTTTCATTCCCGATCTCCAGGTGATCTGTCCGGCTCCTTCCAATTCCGAATACTTCTTGTACCCGTTTACATTGCTTATTGGACCTGATTCAGACACCGTCGAGTAACTGGTTGCTTTTTCATCATGCAAAGAGGCAAATAGCTCCGCGATGGGACGTTTGAATCGATTCGTGCTCCTGCAAACAAAAAGACAAGCTGAAGCGGAAATTCCAAAATAGCCGAGGGAATCGAAGCATCTGATCTGAGCTTCCAAATAGATATTTTCGTGCATTGCCGATGCAATCACTCGCCGTGCAGTGCCGGTTTTGCACAGCATAGCAATGTTTCCGGCTCTTGGAGCAACTCTTTTCGTGAATTCCTGGATTACCCATTCCGAAATGTCAAAATTGGACAAGCCCGTTTTCGCAGCGAAGCCTCGTAAGCCTTTTAAACTTTTCTTGACGGGGAGATTCGTGCCTGAATTGATGCCCATTCTTGAATTGGTTATCCACGGTGGATTGCCGAGAACCAGCACAGGATCAGGTAAGGCTGCAAGCAGTCGGTCGAGATCCATTTGAAAGATATTTCCAACCAAGACTTCGGATCTGAGCCCCCACATTGAAATACGGTTTTTGCACGCTTCCACATGCGCTTGGTTTATGTCGATTCCGATTACTTTTTCCAAGCTGGGAAAAGTATTCAAAGCGGAGGCAATAAAATTTCCTATTCCACAATTCGGTTCAACGAGGCTCTTTGGGCGTAATCCTTGCCGGTGAAGCAATGTGCACACAGCATCAGCTAATTGCTGCGGGGTCTGGAAATCCCCTAACAATATTTTTTCGGACATTCGAATCGAATCACCCTGTTGAAACAACTGTGAACAACAGATGTCTGTAGAAGCAGAAGTTTGTCGCGAATGATACGGAGTATAACCTAAATTAAAAAATGACAAACTTTGAGGGGAGGATAATTGATGAAAAAATTACTGGTAATTGGAATTTTTCTAATGCTTCTTGGTGCTCCTTTACTGATGGTTCCCGACCATTCCGAAGCCGTCATGGGACCCATATGGGTGCCTTTTTCCGGAGGATGCGGCGGAGGCTGCGGCAGCTGGGGATCAGGTTGGGGCTATGGTAATGCCGGATATTATGGCGGCTGGGGTAACTACGGATACGGAAGACCTTATTACGGTTCAGGATTTGGCCTAGGAGCAGGGTCGGTTTATGGCGGATTTGGTTGGGGTCGCGGCGGAAGAACATACGGTGGAATCGGAATAGGATTCTAATTCCACTCAGAAGAGAATAGATCACCGTCCCCCAGACGGCTGCTCACCGGGTACTTCGTTCCTGAAACTTGCTATAAGGATGTGACGGAAATGAATAAGGCCCGGTGTTCATCGTTTTATTTACGAAAAGATAATGAAAGTTCGACCTTGTGATCTTTGCTGATATTTCGGGCTAGCATTTGGATTTGTTCGTGCTGATTTACGGTACGAACAATCCCCTCAACAATAATCTTCCTTTCCGGCACTTCCAAGCACATTACTTTCAGCACACGAAGATTAAGTGTGGGATCAAGTACTATCTCAGCTTCGAGATCCGCCGCCGCTGTACGCATTTCGAGTGTTCGCTGTGATTCCACCGTCTTTTTTGTCTGTTTAGACCTCAAGGTGTCCATTACCGACGTGCAAACCGCGTCAATCGGTATAATGCTCGTATCAAAAATTTCATCGTAATAAGCAGGATCGGATACATCTTTGTTGTAAACCGCTCTAATGAACCCCGCTCTTTCGCGATCCACTTTCGATATAAGTTTGCGGGCACTGTCCTGATTTATTGGTTCTCTCCTGACCAGTCGGGCGACCCTTGCTTCCATTGGCGCTACCAGCCGGATTCTATGCGCGTGCGAAATGCCTGCAAGTAAGAAATTACTCCCTCGACCCGTAAGCACGACATTATCTTTGACTGCATGATTCAGTAAAATCCTCTTCAAGAGAACGGTAAATCTTCTGAAGGACCAATCGTGTTTCTCCCAAAGGCTTGGCGTGCTCTGATCAAATTCTTTGGCCCAGTTTGATAAATTCTCATTTATGTTGCGAATTTCATTGAATATTACGTGTCTATCAACATAGGAATATCCTAATGTTTCGGCAATACAATGGCGCATATCGCCGCTGCCGCTCCCCAATTGCCTTGAAATAGTCAGAATGGCCATTCGTACTACTCACGTGGACTTAGCATCAAGTCTTTTTCTGCCTGGAGGTCACCCACAATCTTCCAACCACCATAACTCCCACCGCGCTGAACACTTCGGCGGCAATTATGGAAGCTTCTCCCGGAGATACGAACTTCGTAACAAGCGGATCAGTCATCATCATTTCACCGCCGACTTTCCCCAAAACTGCAGCTCCCACGTATATAATTATCGGGTACTTGTCCATTAATGCGCTGAGCAGATTACTCGTGAATATCATTATCGGTATGCTGGTCCCAAGCCCAAAAAGGAGCAGGAACAAGTTCCCTTTAGACGCTGCGGCAACGCCCAACATATTATCGAGTGACATTGTAATATCGGCAATGAGGATAACTTTCAGAGCCTGACCGATGCCTTTTGCTGCACTCTCAGGATCCTTTTCCGGGTTGGAATCCACAAAAATTTTGATTGCGAGCCATATGATGAGTGCGCCACCCACTAACTTGAGAAAAGGAACTTCTAAAAGCCGTGCTACGAAAAAAGTGAGAATGATCCTCAAGACTACTGCAGCACCCGCGCCCATCCATATAGCTTTGCGTCGTTGATACCTGGGCAGAGATCTTACAGCCATTGCAATCACAACGGCATTGTCTCCGGATAGGATGATATTAATTATGATGACGCTGACCAGACCGGAAAAGAAGGTCCAATCGAAAATTTCCATACCCACATTCCATGTCTACATGACGAATTGAATGGAACACCCAAGCCGCCCGTGTGGTAACCTGTCTCTGTTTCACAAGACCTGAGCATTTCAAAATCGAGCATACATGGGCAAAATATCTCAGTCAATCCGGTTTTTGGATGGGAACATAGCGGGTTACTTCATTGCAGCAATTGTTTACGAACTAACCTGAAGTGACTTGAATAGCTAATTTGCTGACAACCAAACACGTTAGGACCGGCCCCGAATGACAACTATTTCCAAATTCGAGTCTTCACGGCGTTACCTTTTATTCATCGCCTTCATCTCAGGCAGCACAATCATGGGCGCAGAAATTGCCTCAGGACGATTGATGGCTCCTTTTTTCGGAACTTCGTTGTTAATTTGGACTACCATAATCGGAAGCACGATGATGGCTTTAACAGCCGGATACTATCTGGGAGGCATCTTATCCGAAAAAAAACCAAACCTTGATTGGCCGGCGAAAGCTCTTTTCTGTGCCTCGGCGTACCTTATTTTTCTGCCTTATTTTAGCAAACCTGTTATGGCCGTTTCTCTGAGCCGATTTGCCCATATCGGCTCCGATTCATCAAATGCCGTAGTTTTAGCTTTGATCATCTGTGGGATACTTGTTTCCGCGCCTTTGATCATCTTGGGAATGACATCACCGTACGTGATCAAACTCTACGGGTCTTCGGAAACCGGTAAAGCTTCCGGAAGAGTGTTTGCCGTTTCGACACTAGGTTCCATCTTGGGAACTTTCCTACCCGTACTGGTGCTCATTCCACTTGTAGGGGTAAAGCTGACCTTTCTTTTTTTTGGGGGAATTCTCTTAATTTCCGTGCTGCCCGGCATCAAAAACAGTCGAAATTACTTCATTATTTCAGCTCTGATTATAATAACCGTCGCTCTTGGATTGGGCTTTAATGATCAAGAAAATCCAAACCTCCTCGCTAAGAAAGAAACGCAATATGAGCAGGTAAGCATTTACAGAGCGGCAAATACTGCGAAAGACTCCTCCAAGGTCAACAACACCGTATTTATGATTACCGATGCAGGACTGGGATTACAGTCAATGTGGACGGATGGGCTTAATTTTACGAGTTCGTGGCAAGATTTCTTTGCCGTGATCCCCAGAATCTTTGAAGTCCAAAATGGGAGAAAACCGGAAAAGATTCTCATTATTGGATTGGGCGGAGCCGTTGCTCCTTATGTAATTTCAAACTTTTATCCTGATGCAGAATTTGACGGCGTTGAAATCGATGCCGGCATGATCGAGACGGCAAAACCTTTCTTCCCATATTCAAAAATAAAAAACCTGAATACACATATAAGTGATGGGCGTTTGTTTCTTGAAAGCTCAACGAGGAAATATGACGTCATTATTGTTGATACTTTTCGGCCGCCCCATATTCCCGTTCACATGGCCACTGCAGAGTTTTTCAAATCAGTGATGAACCATTTGGATTCACGGGGCATATTGGGGATGAATATAGGTACCAGAGGCAAAATGCAGGTCTTTAATGCAATTGCAAATACTGCCTCAGTCGCAATCCCATTTGTTTACTTTGCTCAGTACTATTCACCGGAGGGCGAATCTATTTTCACCAGCAGGTTTCTCATTGGTTCGCGGGAAGATTTGAACTTGCTCCAACCTGAGATCGAAAATCAGGTGTTTCGAACCAGCGATCCGGATTGGTCCAAAATATTTGAAGGAATGCGAGATGTTACAGGCTTCGAGGATGGGCAAAAGAGTTTATTTCGACAATTCAGCTTCGATCCACGTAAGACCGTTCTGACGGACGATCGGTCATCATTGGAGTTAATCTCTGAGAAGGAATTCTTTGGACTAATCACGGGAAGTATCAATTGACACGGAATTCAAAGTCGGGACAATGAAAGTCCATCGTTGGCCAATAAAATATCGTTAAGAGCTGGAAAAATTTACTTCCTCTTGGGTGCGTGCGTAATCTCTTTTCCCCTTGTTACGAACGAAACACCAAGACCGGATCGTGTGGTCAGCATTATGGCTTCAACTATGGGAGTGTTGACGGGTCTATCACCTTTTACTCGCCATTCGATAATAAATTTGGCTCCTGAACCACCGCTCGTGTCCGATTCGTCAACGATAAACTCATGCACGGAAAAAGCTTTCAAATTGATTTTTTGGTGTATGTAGCTTTTGATAAATTTGCCTTCAGTGTCGTAATAGTCGACACGATGAACCTCAATATCCGATTCAGGATCGACGTTTCTAATGCTCACTACAGCCGTGAGATTGACGGGCCGATTTTGAGGACCGCTATATACGTTCGAGTAAACAGGTACGTAGAGAACTTGCCCTAAAGAAGTTTCGGCATTTGCGAGACTGGAATGGGGAATGAGGAAGATTAGAACAAAAACTATTGGAATTACCCGAAACACGAAAGAGCACTTCAACAGATTCATGTTCAATCTCTTTTTTACCGGTGTGATGTATTCCGACCTGATTCGCTCTCGTTATTTCTTGCTTTCCACCGGCAAGGAATCACAATCGTGTGGTTCATTTGAATACGAGCACCTGGAACAATCGCAGGAGCATGCACTTTCCTTATTCTTTAATTTACCGGAAAACCTTCGGATCACGAATATTAGCGCACTAATTATAGCTAAGCCTACTAATATTTCCTGCCACATTTCAGACCTCAATTCAAATTCCTATTCTCAGAATAGTACCTCCGGTTTTGACTAACAAGGCCACTACATAGGCCAATAAAGTCGTATATACCATTGCAAAGATAGTCCAGCGCCAACTCCCCGATTCTTTCCGAATAACGACCAACGTAGTAAAACAAGGATTATAGAGCATTACAAAGATGATCAAAGTGAAAGCCAGCAGAGGATTCCATCCCGGTTCATTCTGTAAACGGCTTTCCAGAGTGGCGGATTCGTCCGGATTTACCTCTCCTAAACTATATGCGGTGCCAAGCGTTGCAACTACTACTTCTTTGGCCGCAAATCCTCCCACAAGAGCGACGTTGGTTCTCCAATCAAATCCGAGGGGTCGCATAACGGTTTCGAGGGCAATACCAATCCGGCCGCCTATGGTGTTCATAAGCTTGGTCTGCTGCATTTCCTTTTGTATCGAGTCATTTTCTTCTTGAAAGGACTTGTACAGCAATACCAATTCCGTATTGGTTCCGGCGGCCGGCTTCTTCAAATGTGCCAGTAAGGCTGCGAAGCGGTCGGGCACAGGTTCCTTGTTAGCCGAGACATCAGGTTTCCTTTCTAACTCTTGGAAAATGCTCAAATCCTGCTCTGACGCAAAAGTCTCGGAAACAATCGGATTAGACAGAAAACGTGTTCTTAACTGCTTCTCTCTAGCTTCAAATGAGGCCGCCTGTTCAGCAGGTAAGCCCGGAAAAGTCATCATGGCCCACAATAATACGGACACTGCCAAGATCACGGTTCCCGCTTTCTTTACATACATCCAGGTCCGTTCCCAGGTATGGATCAACAGACCTTTCAATGTCGGCATACGATACGGCGGCAATTCCAGAACAAAAGGAGCGGAAGGTCCCGACAAAACCGTTCCTCGGATTATTTTTGCTGCAGTTAGCGCAAGGGCCCAGGAAATAAAGGTCAAGACAAACATCATTTGGGCTTTCGAACTCGAAAAGAACGCCCCTATCAGGAGGGCATACACGGGCAACTTGGCGCCGCAATTCATCAAAGGAGCCACCAGAATTGTTACAAGTCGCTCCTTCGGTTCTTTCATTGTGCGGGTGGCCATAATTCCCGGAACAGCACAGCCCCCGGCCAAGCCTCCGGATACCATGAGAGCCAGCATGGATGCTCCGTGCAATCCAAATCCCCTGAGTACACGGTCCAACATGAAAGCTATTCTCGCCATGTATCCTGTATCTTCAAGAATGGCTATGGCAAGAAACATAAACGCAATAAGAGGCGTAAAGCCGAGGACTCCGCCAACACCGTGGATTATGCCGCTGACGATGAGTGATTTGAAAAGACCATCGGGCATCAAGTCGGCAACTACATTACCCAGCCATTTGAAGAAATCTTCAAACAAATTGACGAGCGGTTCGCTTCCGGAAAAAGTGAACACATACACTGCATACAAAACCACAAACAAAACGATCGGTCCCAACAGCCTGTTGGTTAAAACTTTATCTATGGTTTCGCTCAGATGGATGCGATCAGTAACTTCAACATGAACGGATTGCTTCATGGCTCCCGAAATAAACCCGTATCTTGCATCCGTCAAAATAATTTCAGGCGAATCGTCAAAAATGTCGGTAAGATGTTTTCGGCTAGCGTCAACCTGTTTGAAAAGAGCTTGCACATTGCTTCTATTTTCTATTTTTTTCGTGATCTCCTGATCGCCTTCAAGAAGCTTCACTGCAAGCCATCTGCTGGAAAGTCGACCAAAATCGATACCGTCGGAAATGAGCTTTTTCTCTATCTTCTCTATCTCTTCTTCGACTTCGGTACCATATTGAATGCGAGCGAGGACCGGAGAACTTCGTTCCGCTTCAGAAACTGCTGCATCCAACAATTCGGTGATTCCTATTCCCTTTTTTCCATTCGTGGGAACAATTGTAACTCCAACCAGTTCGGAAAGAGCCTTAACATCGATATCAATTTTTCTCCCTTGGGCAACATCAATCATATTGAGGGCCATTATGACTTTAACGCCCATTTCCAGGAGCTGGACCGATAAATAGAGATTACGTTCGAGGTTGGACGCATCTACTACGTCCACCACAACGTCGGGAGATGATTCGAGAATAAAGCTGCGTGCTATGATTTCTTCTAAGGAATATGCCGTGAGAGAATAGGTTCCCGGCAAATCGACGACGTTAATTTCGCGATTACCATGCTTGAGAGAACCTTCTTTTTTTTCTACGGTTACGCCCGGCCAATTTCCAACATGTTGCCGAGCGCCCGTCAAGGCATTGAATAGAGTGGTTTTTCCTGCGTTTGGATTGCCTGCGAGCGCGAGAGTTATGAGATTCAGCATATACTAAGCCGCTTTTTCCGGCTCTTTCATCAAAATGTCCGCAGCTTGTTCCTTCCTTAATGTTACATGGTAGCCTTTAATGAGAAATTCCATTGGATCACTCAGAGGCGCATACTTTATGACCTGTATTTCAGTGCCCTTAACAAACCCCATTTCCATCATTCTCAATCTAAATTCGGGCTCACCACATACCTGAACTATAGTGCCCCTTTCACCGGGCTTATAGTTTGAAAGCTTCACGATATTGCGTGCCAGGCACTCTTTATCCTCGAGTGCCGGACATCCTGAGCACTTGTCCTCGGCCGGATTCATTATTAACTCCCTAAAAACATTCCGGACTGCTTTTACCAGCATCTTGCCTCCGAGATGTCGGATCTATCTTAGTTAGATG